>JANMWP010000720.1:0-1513 GCA_031394065.1 Chitinophagaceae bacterium | reverse complement strand
GTTTCTGAATTAGATGCCATAACATTTACATTTTAGGTAAAAAAAAATTAAAAGCCCTTGCAGTTTAAATAAATTATTGCATTCATACTCAAAAATTACTTTTTATTTTAAATGCCCTTTACAACATGTTAAGGCTGCTGTTGTTTGCATCTTTTAAAAGGGGGTAAAAAATCAAAATTTTCCGGTACCCTTTCACAAAATAATATACCCGCTGCATAACAGCCGGCCATTATATTTGGTCATTTTTAAAGGATAAAGTATTGGATAGCGAGGTAATACAACGGCAAAATAAGGTATAATGGCGGCCCGGCAAAGTAAAATCGGCAGATTATTAAAATTATTATCCACAACAGGGTAAACCTATCAGGGTTTGCAGGGCGGGCTCAGTAGCTGGGCAAAACCTTATAGGTTTGTAGCAGAAAGCCACACTCACAAACGCTATAAGGTTTCCCGCTCTCAGAAGCCCTTGCTGCAAACCCTTAGGCACAGTATCTCAAAGATCTTGCGGCCTTTGAATGCTGTTTTATAGTAAATCTGAAAATAAATGTTTAAATTTGTCCTTATAATTATTGGGGATGAAAACAGCAGAAATAAATATTACAATAATGGATGGTTATGCTGCACTTTTAGACAATTTAAGTGCAAGCAACAAGCTATACCTCATATCTAAGTTGACGGCATCGGTTAAAACCGGACCCGCAAACAAAAAATCGTCATTTAAAAAAGCCTTTGGAGCCTTCGATTCAAAAAAAACTGCCGAAGAAATTATTGACGAAATCCGCAGCAGCAGGGTATCTACCAGGCAAACTGAACCGTTTTGAAAAAATACCTCATTGATACAAATATTGCCATTTTTTACATGAAAGGTAAGTTTGGCCTTGAGGCAAAATTTGATAAAGCAGTTGCAGAGAATTGCTTCATATCTGAAATGACCTTAGCTGAACTTAAATTTGGCGTTGAGAAAAGCGAAAAACCCGAAAAGAACAAAAAGGCTTTGGATAATTTTTTAACAGGTGTGCAAATATTGCCAATTTTTCATTCGTTAAACCTGTACGCTTCAGAAAAAGCAAGGTTGCAAAAAGCCGGAACGCCGGTTGACGATTTTGATCTTTTAATTGGCGTTACATCTGTAACCCATGAATTAACAATGGTTACAAATAACACAAACCATTTTAAAAGAATAACCGGAATTATATTAGAAGACTGGACTGTTGCTTAATATGCTGTTCCATTGGGTTTTCTTTATCCCGTCAGGGTTTTCACAACACTATCATCAAATAAAAAAATAAGGTATAATGGCGGCCCGGCAAAGTAAAATCGGCAGATTATTAAAATTATTATCCACAATGGGGTAAAACCTCTCCCGTTTGCAGCATGGCCTGCGCAGCCGGGCAAAACCTTATAGGTTTGTAGCAGAGAGCCACACTCACAAACGCTATAAGGTTTCCCTCCCGCAAAACCTTTGCTGCAAACTCTTATAGGTTTTACCCGGTAAAACCTATGCTGTTTTTTT
>JANMWP010000718.1:0-3105 GCA_031394065.1 Chitinophagaceae bacterium | reverse complement strand
CACTCATCATTGGCCGCTTTGGTTGTTTTGGTATGGGCATTTTTGAAGAAACTTATGGTGTGCAAACAACATTTTTTACCGGTATGAATCTGGGCGATGGTTTGTACAGGCATCCTGTAACTTTATACGAGATTGTTTTTTTAATTACGCTTTGGATAGGCTTGATACAATTGGAAAAAAGATTTACACTTGTTGATGGTGGCCGTTTTAAAATTTTTATGATGGCTTATTTGTTTTTCAGGCTGATACTTGATTTTATAAAACCACACTATACTTTTAATTTCGGCTTATCAACCATACAGTTGGTTTGTTTAGGTGGATTGATCTATTATGCTGCTTATATTTTTAAACCCAAAAAATTAATTTTACCGCAATATGCCTGAACGCCCCTACACCTATTACGACTTTACGCTTAGCCTTTGCAGCACCTGCCTGCGCAGGGTTGATGCCAAAATTGTTTTTGAAAATAAAAATGTGTATATGCTTAAAACCTGCAGCCAGCATGGGTTTGAAAAAGTATTGATAGCCACCGATATTGAGTATTATAAAAACATTCGCAATTACAACAAGTCATCCGAAACACCACTGCACTTCAATACAAAAACACATTATGGCTGCCCATATGATTGTGGCCTTTGCCAGGATCATGAACAACACAGTTGCCTGACAGTTATTGAAATCACCGACCGCTGCAACCTGAGTTGCCCTACCTGCTATGCCATGAGCTCGCCACATTATGGCAGGCACCGCACTGTTGAAGAAGTTGAAAAAATGTTCGACATTATTGTTGCCAATGAAGGCGAACCCGATGTGGTACAGATAAGCGGCGGCGAACCAACCGTACATCCCGATTTTTTTGCCATTATGGATATTGCCAAATCAAAACCAATAAAGCATTTGATGCTGAACACCAATGGCATCCGCATTGCAAAAGATTTTGAATTTGCAAAAAAGCTTTCGGGCTATGCTCCCGATTTTGAAATTTATCTTCAGTTTGATTCATTTAAACCGGAAGCTCTGCAACATTTGCGTGGCGAAGATTTAAAAGCTACAAGAATGAAAGCACTGGAACATTTGAATGCTTTGAATCTTTCTACAACACTGGTTGTTACTTTGCAAAAAGGTATTAACGATGATGAGATTGGTAAGATCATTGAATTTGCCTTGCAGCAAAAATGTGTTCGTGGCATTACTTTTCAGCCTACACAAATTGCAGGCAGGGTAGAAAATTTTAATCCCGAAACTGACAGGCTAACTTTAACGGAAGTAAGGCAATCTATTTTAGACCAGACAAATATTTTTACTTCAAAAGATCTTATTCCAGTGCCTTGTAACCCCGATGCATTGGTGATGGGCTACGCCCTGAAACTTGCAGGACAAACATTTCCCTTAACGAGATATATTGACCCATCGCATTTACTGGATAACAGCCGCAATACAATTGTTTATGAACAGGATACAGCATTGCATGAGCAGATGATAAATATTTTCAGTACCGGCATTTCGGTTGACCGTGTAGAAGAAAACATGAAACAACTGCTTTGCTGTCTGCCACAAATTGAAGCACCGGGCTTGGGATATGAAAATCTTTTTCGTATCATTATCATGCGGTTTATTGATGCGTACGATTTTGATGTGAGGGCCATTAAAAAAAGCTGTGTGCATATCATTCATAAAGACGGAAGGATAATTCCCTTTGAAACCATGAATTTATTTTACAGAGATGATAAGGAAGCTTATTTGAAAGAACTGCAACAGGAAAGACAAAAAGAACTGTTCACCATAAAAAATTAATAATGAACAAAGCAATAAAAGTGCTGCTTATTAACCTGGCAGCGGTTTTCGGAATCACGCTTTTGATGTCCCTGGCATTTGGTAGCACCAACTCTTCTGACTTTTTAATCGGGCTGGGGCTGGTTTCTCTTGCTGTGGCATGTTTAGATTTATTGGTATCATTGATACTATTCATAGCAGGCAAAGCCAATTATGAAATTGCCAAAGGATTTTTATTGAGCAGTGCTGTTTTATTTGTCGCCGGTTTTGCAGCCTGTAGTTCTACAAGTCTTAATTTTCATTAAAAATACGGGCAGTTTTACTGCACATACTTCATCAAATTTAAAATAAGATCTGCATCCGGGCTGTTCTTTAAGTAAACTTCGCTTTCAGATAATTTACAAACGCCGGGATAATCTCCTTTGTTTGTATAAACATGGTGTATTATCTGAAAATGCAGATGTGGTGGCCAATTACCGTTTTCGGCTGGTGAACCAAAATGACCAACCACCTGTCCCCTGCTGATGTATTGTCCTTCCTGGTATCTGGATAAATCTGCCAGGCTTAAATGACCATAGAGTGTATAAAAAGCAACGGCATCTAACTGATGCAATAAAATAATGGTTGCGCCATAATCTCCAAAATTATCATTGTAAGCAAAGCTGTGTACCCTGCCACCTAATGCAGCATACACGGGCGTTCCGGCAGGTCCCCAAATATCTATACCCAGGTGTAAAGACCGGGCTTCTTCGCCGGCAAATAATTCACTTCTTCTGTAAAGTGTACGGTTTTCTTTATAGCCACCAATGCCATAGGTTGCATCATTGGCCTTTAATGTGCGGTTAATATAATCGGCAAACCGGTTGGTATCAGCAGTTTCAGAAGCACCCAGTACTTTATTGTTATCCGTAAAATCAAAATGAAATAATTTTTCGGTTGCAGGATTAAAATTTACCACGGGGTGAAAATCGGCCCTGCTTTTTATTAATGCATTTTCCAGATCAGTTATCATGGTATGAAGGTAGTCTTATCTTAGATAGTGATGACCGGGTTTAACTTTTATATCACCACGTTAATCATCTTATTTTTAACAAAGATGATCTTCTTTGGTGCTTTACCTTCCAGCCATTTTTGCACGATTTCATTTTGCTGCACCAGTTCTTTAACCTGGGCTTCTTCCATATCCAAAGCCAGTTCAATATTGGTACGCAATTTACCGTTGATGGAAACAGGATATTCTTTTGTGCTCTCAACAAGCAAAGCCGGGTTAAATTTTGGATACGTTGCATCCAGAATTGTTCCTTCATTACCCAATTGATTCCACAACTCTTC
>JANMWP010000697.1:0-4310 GCA_031394065.1 Chitinophagaceae bacterium | reverse complement strand
CAGCTTTGGCATTTTGCGGTATAAACAGTAAATCCTTTTTCGGCATCGGCAGCACGATCAAGATAAGCAAGGTCTTTAAAACCTGAACCAGCTGCTTTTTTACCTTTTGCAACATTCGATCCTAAAAAATTAATATAAGCTGCAATGGCTTGCATTTCCTTACCGGAAGTATCTAACGCTTTTCCATTTAAACTTCTTTCAAAACAATCATTCACTCTTTTATAAATATTCTCAATGCTGCCGCTTCTTGCCCTGAATTTTGGATAGAGTGAGGCAACAGAACCATAGTTATTGCCCCAGGTAACTGTACCGGCGTGCAGATGACAGTTCTGGCAATTCATTCCGTTACTTATTTTCATAACGGTGCCCTGTGGCCCAAGATATTTTGATGTGTGTGCAATTAATTCTTTACCATACGCAACCTGTAGTTTTAGATTGGAATCGGTGATGGTATTTATATCCGCAGCAACCCAGTAAGTAGTAGTATCGTTTAATGTAACTGCTGATTTTTTGGTTTCTTCTTTTGCAGCATCATGAGCATATTGCAAAACAAAAGGCATGGCAATGATACCGGCAACTAAAACAACAATCATTAAAATGAGCTTGTTTATTACAGCTATAAGCCCCTGTATTGTTTTATCCTGGTTCTGCCCGTTAAGCATAAGGAAACCTTTAAATTATTAGTGAGGTAATTTTTCTCTAAAGTAGCCATATACCCAGGTACCGGCAATGGCACTAAGTAAAGTTATTACAATTACGTAAGCACCCGAACCAATCTGGGCATATAGCGGCCCGGGGCAGGCACCGGTAATTGCCCAGCCCAAACCAAATAACAATCCACCATAAATCTGTCCTTTATTAAAGGCTTTTGGATGAATTGTTATTGCCTCGCCATAAATGGTTTTTACATTCATTTTTTTAATTAGCCAGACTGAAATAATACCTGTTACTACTGCACTGCCAATTACCCCATACATGTGAAAAGATTGCAGGCGAAACATTTCCTGAATACGGAACCAGCTGATGATCTCTGCTTTTACAAAAACAATTCCGAAAACCAGACCAACAATCATGTACTTAATATTGTGATACCACTTATGTGTTAACCGGCTTTCATTTACACACATGGCATCTAATGAACGAACTTCAAAATCTGTATTTGTATCTGTTGTTTGCATTTTATTTTTTTAAAGAGATAGAATAAATGGAAGTATAAGGTTTGACATGATAAAACCGCCAGCCATAAAACAAATTGTAGCAATTAGTGATGGCCATTGCAATGTTGACAGTCCCATAATGGAATGACCGCTGGTACAGCCGCCGGCATACCTGGTGCCAAAGCCAACCATAAATCCGCCAAGCACAATCATTATTAAACCTTTTACTGATAAAAGGTTTTGCCAGTTGAATAATTGATTGGGCACCAACCCCGAATAATCTGTGATGCCATACCCGGCTAAATCAGTTGCCAGCTTTGCGTTAATTTGCACCGGGCCAGGATTGGCTAAAAAATTAACAGCAATAACAGCCCCCAGAAAAATGCCCAGTACAAAAAACAGGTTCCATATTTCTTTTTTCCAGTCGTATTTAAAGAAAGGAATATTTGCCGGAAAACAAGCCGCACAAACATGTCGCAGCGATGAACTGATACCAAAGGCTTTATTGCCAATGATGAGCAATGCAGGTACTGTTAATCCAATTAACGGCCCTGCAACATACCAGGGCCAGGGTTGTTTAATCATCTCTAAAATACTCATAGTTGATTTGGTGATTTTATTTCACAAACTTATTTACATGGTCCCATGCGCCGCCATTTATTACATTGCCAATTCCATTTTGCTCTAAAATAGTTTTTGCCTGAGCACTTCTGTTGCCACTTCGGCAAAATACAACAATATTTTTCTTGTTTTTTAATTGTATTATTTGATTTGTTAACCTGTCAAGTGGAATATTTACAGAACCTTTTACATGCCCGTCAAGAAATTCGCCGGGTGTTCTTACATCTACTAAATAAGCACCTTCATCTATAATTGATTTCAAATCAACTGCAGGTGCGTTGCTGAATAATTTTTGAAATATGTTCATTTTTTATTTTTAAAGGGTGAATTTTTTTATTACGCCAATCAAGCCTGCTTTTGGCACTACACCACTTTGTCTCCAAAGTAGCTTACCGTTTTTAAAAAGAATAAGTGTTGGCACGCCCTGTACCTGGTATTCATTAGCTGCCTGCGGACTTTTATCTACATCAACTTTAATAATTGTCACGGCATCACCCACTTCTTTTTTTACATCCTTAAGTATGGGTGCCATCATTTTGCAGGGACCACACCATTCTGCAAAAAAATCAACCAGTACCGGTTTATCCGAATTAATAATTTCGTTAAATGTCATGATTTTCTTCTCCTTCTTTTATTATAATTTCTTTTTTCTTTTCTTTTTTAAACAACCCGAGCAAGAACGCTCCCATTACAGCTCCGTAAATTGTGCTGTTAACCGGTTTGGATGTTATCATACAGGTGCCGGATGCACAACCAATCTGTTGCCAGTAAAAGTAACCGGCAATGGCACCAACTACTGCGCCAATAAAATAGAGTGCATTATTTTTAAACCACTTCCTCATAAGTAATATCGTTTTTTGTATCAGTAATTTTTTTTGTGGATGTATAACATCCGCTTGTACCGCAGCACCCAACATTAAAAACCGGCATTGCTGTAAATAATAAACCTGCGAAAGCAAACAGGATATCTTTTGCAATAACAGCCTCTACTAAAACAGCTATTCCTATCCCCAGACGCAGGAATCGCATAAATGTCCAATTTGTTAATATAGTTTGTTTCATTGCTTTGTTTTATAAATACAAATTTAAATTTTGTTACCCGGTAATTAAGTAACAAAGGTTACAAATAAAAAAAGCATCCTCCAGCCGGGGGATGCTTACAGGTTTTGCTATCGTGCTTTGATTAAAACAAACTAAAAAAAATTACACAGGCATTTTTTTACTCTGGCATACAAAATCTGATTTAGGAACATTTGTTTTATTGATTGCACTAAACCCGCCTTCAATCTCAGTAAAATTTCTATAACCACGGGCCTGTAAAATAGAAGCTGCAATCATACTGCGGTAACCACCGGCACAATGAATATAAAAATGCTCGTCAGGATTTATATCCTTAACCCATTCATTTATAAAAGCCAGCGGCCTGTTGTATGCTTCATCAACATGTGCTGCTGCATACTCTGTGTCTTTGCGGATATCAATAATTTTATCTTCGCCAATCTTTACTTCTTTTGCAAATTGTTCTGTGGTGATCCTGTCCACCACGTCAGCTTCTTTGCCTGCTGCCAGCCATGCAGCAAAGCCTCCTTGCAAATGACCGATTACATTATCGAACCCAACGCGGCTTAACCGGGTTACCGATTCTTCTTCTTTACCCAAATCAGTTACCAGTAAAATGGGTTGCTTAACATCTATTATCAATGTACCAACCCAGGGAGCAAAATCGCCGTTTAGCCCGATATTAATTGATTGAGGAATAAAGCCTTTATAAAAAACACCGCTATCTCTTGTATCTAATATCAATGCTTCTGTGTTTTCTGCAGCAGCTTCAAACTCATCAGGCTTTAATGCCTTCATGCCGTTGTTAAGAACAGTTTCAAAACTTTCGTAGCCTTTTTTATTCATGGCTACATTCATCCCAAAATATCCCGGAGGCGGTAATAAACCATCGGTAACTGCTTTAACAAAGGCTTCTTTATCTGGTTGATTTAATGCATAGTTCATTTTCTTTTGATTGCCCAGTGTGTCCACCGTTTCCTTCATCATGTTTTTACCACAGGCACTGCCGGCACCATGTGCAGGGTAAACAATTACGTCATCTGCCAGCGGCATTATTTTATTATTTAAACTTTCGTAAAGTATTCCTGCCAGGTCTTCCATGGTCATGTCGGCAGATTTTTGCGCCAGGTCCGGACGGCCAACATCTCCTAAAAACAAAGTGTCGCCGCTAAAAATGCAATAATCTTTTCCGGTTGCATCTTTTAAAAGAAAGGTGGTACTCTCCATGGTGTGACCGGGTGTATGTAACACTTTAATGGTTATATCACCAATTTTAAATTCTTCATTATCTTTTGCCGAAATGCAATCAAATTCGCAGGCAGCATTGGGGCCATAAACAATGGGAGCCCCGGTTTTTTTACTAAGATCGACATGGCCACTCACAAAATCTGCATGAAAATGTGTTTCGAAAATGTATTTAAGTTTTACATTGTCTCTTTGCAACCGTTCCATATAAGGAGCAGTTTCACGCAA
>JANMWP010000162.1:0-7187 GCA_031394065.1 Chitinophagaceae bacterium | reverse complement strand
GCGTTACTTTGGTAAGCTTTTGCTTTAACACCCATGCCTGTTAATTTATCTTCCAGTGCTTTTGCTCTTTCTGCACTGCCGTCACTTACATAAGTAAATGCAACATTACAACCCTGTTCAGCAAATTTTATAGCAATACCTTCTCCAATACCACGGGCAGCACCGGTTATAATTGCATTTTTCCCTTCTAATAATTTCATGGTGTAAATTTTAGCTTACAGGCAAAAGTAAATAAATCATTATCATTAACAGAACTCCTGTAAATTATATTTTTAAATTAGGCGTATCGTTATAAAAAATAAAATAAATTTATAAACGTATTGAATAAACATTGTGAGTGCCAATGTGAATACAAGAGAGTACAAAACACTATACCACCATTTAAACTGAAAAAACCTTTTTGATGAAATAATCAGATAAAGGATAAAAATGCTGATAAAGGGAATAAGTATTTGTAAGTCTGAAAGATCGGGAAACGAAGGAAAAATCCAGTGTAAAACCTTAAGTAATAAAGGGAGCATTAAAAAACCCCAAAGAATAAAGAAGGAAGCTGCTTCAATACTAAAAACAAAATTATCATAAAAATATTTTCTTTTTGGAAAACTTAGCAACCAGGAAAACAATGCCATTGCCGGAATAATAATAAACAATAAGAATTTAGATGTTTTTTCTGATAGATGCTGAAAATGTTCACCCAATTGAGCATCTGTAAAATGGCGCATCTGCATTACTTCAATTGCTTTATTCATGGCAGAATGACCGTAAAGTGAATGTCTTACGTGTTCGTAAAGGCTCACATTAAGCCCGGGAAAAATCGGAAAAAGCAAATACAGAATAACCAGCATCAGGAAGAATGCAATTGGTTTAAAATATTTTTTACGGATACCGTTACAATAATCTACAGAGAACTTACCAGGGGTTGTAAAAATTGCCCTTAGTGTAATAAAAAACGTGCCTTCAAAGTGTGTTATAAAATGCAATCCTTCAGATAATAAATGAGCAACAGACCTGTCTTTACCGGTATAAATTTTTTCGCCGCAGTTATTACAAAACTTACCGGTGAAACTATTGCCGCAATTTTTACAAGTGAAATTTTCCTGCATTTAAATAATTAAAAAGATAATTTTAAAATTTCTTCCAACATTATTCTTTCATTGCTTAACCGTGGCACTTTATGCTGGCCGCCCAGTTTTCCTTTACTGCGTAACCATTCGGTAAAAGTTCCTTTGTCTAATTTATGAACAATGGGAAGCCGCAGTGCAATACTTTTATGCCGTTTGGCTTCATAATCACTGTTGATGTTTTTCAGTTCATTATCAAGTTCGGTAATAAAATTATTAAAATCATCAGGCTCTTTTTCAAATTCAACCAGCCATTCATGGGCGCCGTTGCTGTTTTCGGTAAAATAAACGGGTGCTGCTGTATAATCAGTAACTACCGCATTTGTTTTTTGTGCTGCATGTGCAATAGCTTTATCGCTGTTGTCAACAATCACCTCTTCGCCAAAGGCATTCATATAGTGCTTTAACCGGCCGGTTATTTTTATTTTATATGGGTTAAGATGAGTGAACTGTACTGTATCGCCAATTAAATAACGCCACAGACCACCGGTAGTGCTCATTACCAACGCGTAATTTTTTCCAAGATGAACGCCATTCAATCCTACCGTTGATGGATTTTCTTTTCCATACTCTTCCACCGGCATAAACTCATAAAAGATACCATGTTCGGTAAACAGCAGCATGCCGTCATCATCGGGCGTAACCTGTGCCGCAACAAAACCTTCACTGGCATTGTATATTTCAAGATAATTTATTTTGCCGCCAATAATTTTATCAAACTGATCTTTATAGGGTACAAAGGAAACACCTCCGTTGATATATAATTCTAAATTTGGCCAAACTTCTTTAATGGTAGTTTTTCCTTTTATTTCTAAAATGCGTTTTAGTAATAAAAGGGTCCAAGTTGGTACACCTGCCAAAGAAGTAACATTTTCTTGGGCAGTTACCTGCGCCAGTTTTTCAATTTTTTCTTCCCATTCATCAAGCAGGGCAACACTTAGTTCTGGCGTACGTATCCATTGTCCCCAAAAAGGAGAGTTCTGCATAAGTACTGCACTCAGGTCGCCATATTGTATCTCGTCATTTATTTTGCTTATCTGGTGAGACCCGCCTACAACAAGGCCCTTACCGGTTAACAGATCGCTGGAAGGAAAATTTTTATAGTAATTGCTGAGCAGATCTTTACTTGCCTGAAAGTGATTTTCCTGCAGACTTTCTTCGCTTATGGGTATAAATTTACTTTTGTCGGAAGTGGTGCCGGATGATTTGGCAAACCAGGTAACAGGGGTGTTCCATAAAATATTTTCTTCTCCATTCATCATGCGCTGAATGTATGGCTTCACATCATTGTAATCATGTATGGGCACGTTTTTTTTAAATTCACGTAGCGAAAAAAGCTTTGAAAAATTATATTTTCTGCCAAACTCAGTGTATTGTGCAGCCGTAACCAGCTCCTGTAAAACCTCACGCTGTACTGCCACCGGATGATTGCTCCAGTTTTCAATACGCCATAAACGCATGCGGGCTAATTTAGATATGGCGGGAGAAAGAAATTTCATTCAGCCAACAAGATAAATAATTATCGGGCAGCTTCATCATGCAAATAATCCTTGCGCTTTAATTCAAAGTTTTTACCCAGGTATAACCGGCGTACCTGTTCATCATTGGCTAATTCTTCGGCTGTGCCGTGAGTAAATATTTTACCATCAATCAGTAAATAAGCCCGGTCGCAAATGGAGAGTGTTTCATTTACATTATGATCTGTAATTAATATGCCGATATTGCGGAATTTTAATTTAGCTACAATGGCCTGTATATCTTCAACCGCAATAGGGTCAACACCGGCAAAGGGCTCATCAAGTAAAATAAATTTTGGGTCAACAGCCAGGGCCCGTGCAATTTCTGTTCTGCGCCTTTCGCCGCCACTTAACGTATCGCCATTGTTTTTACGAACTCTTTGTAAATTGAATTCATCAAGCAGCGTTTCCAGTTTTTCTTTTTGCTGCTGTTTATTTAGTTTGGTCATTTCCAATACAGCCGTAATATTATCTTCTACACTCAGCTTGCGAAAAACACTGGCTTCCTGCGGCAGGTATCCAATACCCATTTGCGCCCTTTTGTACATGGGCAGTTTGGTAATATTGATATCGTTTAAATAAACTTCGCCTTCATCGGGCTTTACCAAACCAACCACCTGGTAAAAAGAGGTTGTTTTACCGGCACCATTTGGCCCCAGTAATCCAACAATTTCTCCCTGCTTTACATTAAACGAAACTTTGTTTACAACCGTGCGGCTGCCGTAAACTTTAACGAGGTCTTTGGTATGAATGGTTAAACTCAAAAGAAAATATTTTTACAAAAATAGGCGAATAACTGAATCACAGTTTAATAATTGATTTTCTTAACAGTTTATAACATAGCGGTATTTACAATGATGTAAAAGAGAAAAACCAAACGGGCAACAAACACACTATATTTACTCAATGTACCTCAAAACCCTGCTAAAACTTTCAATTATTTTTATTTTCTTTTTTTCAGACAAGTCAGTCTATTCTCAAAACATCATTCCCAGGTTTGAACATTTAGGTGTTAATGATGGATTGCCGCACAGTTCTGTTTACAGCATTACACAGGATAAAAGAGGGTTTATGTGGTTTGGTACACCGGATGGCCTTTGCAGGTATGATGGAAGTGTGTTGCAGGTATTTAAATACGATCCCCAGAATGCTGATGACATTATCAATAATTTTGTGAGGGGCAAAATGTTTGAAGACAAAGCCGGAAGCATCTGGTACAGTAACGAAAGCGGTATTTATAAATGGGATGCATTCAAGGAAAAAATTGTAAAGCTAAAAACGTTTAAAAAAAATGAATTTGGTAATGTGGCTTTTAACACTGTAACATTAAATGATAGTTCACTTTGGTTATTTAATGTGGTGCATGGTATTTTTAAATTTGATATTGTATCGGGAGCGTTTGTGCAATATCCATTACCGGGCCGTATTGATTATTCCACAATACAGCTTTTATATAACACTGTTGATGATGCAGGAAATATCTGGTTAAGAATTGTATCGAGTAATGACCCCTATATTGTTTTTAATAAAAGCACACACAAATATTCTACTCAACTAAAGAATGATCCGCCACATGCCATTTTTTTCAGTAAGGAAAAACTGGTATATGCTTATGAAGACAGGCTGGTATATAAAAATGTGCAAAACAATCAATTTAAAACCGTAATCAAGAACATTAATAATAAAAAAATAAGCTTCTATTCATTTGATGGCATCAGGGATAATTATGGCCGGTTGTGGATGACAGCCAGGGGAAACGGTTTGTTTTATTACGATGAAATTAATGACCGCTTTCAGGAATATCATCACGACAATTCAAAAATAAAATCGCTGCCGTTTGATTTAACGACCTGTTTGTATATTGACCGCAGTCAGAATTTGTGGATTGGTATTGATGGTAGCGGTGTTGCAAAACTTGATCTGAAACAACCAAGGTTTAATTTATTTCCATTATCAGAAGGTGATTACCCGGTGCTGAGCGATTATTTTACCAAGTGTTTTTATGAAGATGAAAAAGGGAGGATATGGTTCGGCTCTCATAACAACGGATTTAATATACTTGATAATAAAACCAATCAGCTAATCAATTATCATTACGAAAAGAATAATACCAACAGCATTCCCGGAAATATTGTTGGAGGAATTTTAAAAGACCGCAATGGTAATATGTGGATTGGCAGCAGTGGCGGAATTTCTTTATTTGATGAAAAGAGTGCATCTTTTAAAACGATACCCATACTGCATTTGCCAAAACTGCATCCGGAGATGAATATTTTTGTTTACAAAATGACAGAACTTAAAAACGGCGACTTGCTGGCTGCAACTTTATCGGGACTCGTTAAAATTATCAAACAAACAAACGGCAGTTACGAAGGTTTTTATTTTTATGATAAACCTTTTCTTATATCACAAACTACCGATGTAACAGAACTTGCAGACGGCACTGTTTATTTAACTGTGCCAAGCCTTGGCCTGTATCAATTAAAACCGGCAGAAAATTCTTACACACTGTTGAATATATTTTTAAATGGTATTGATTTGCGGAGCGTAAGAATTGATGAAAGAAATGCAGGATGGCTTTGGGTTTCATCAGGCATTGGATTAATTCATTTTAATACAGCTACAAAAAAGTATAAAATCTGGAACGAAAAAAACGGGCTTGCCAATAGCTATGTGTACGGATCTCTGGAAGATGAAAACAATAATTTATGGATAAGTACCAATGGAGGCCTCAGTTATTTAAACCCTGTTACTAATAATATAGATAATTACAATTTTCAGGATGGATTACAAAGCAATGAGTTTAACACACAGGCATTTTATAAAAGCAGTAGCAATACTTTTTACTTTGGCGGCATAAAAGGGTTTAACTGGTTTCAATCCAAAAAAATTATAAACAACGTGTACAAGCCGCAGGCAGCCATTACACAAATAGAAGTTGAAAATATGTTGCTTGCCGGAAACGATACATCAATGGTGCAGCAATACCACAGTTTGCCTTATGACAGCAACGATGTAAATTTTAAATTTGCCGCACTGGATTTTACCCGGCCCGAAGCCAACAGTATACAATATAAATTAGAAGGCTGGGATACAAAATGGATAACTACTTATGCTAAGTCTGCACGGTATTCAAATTTACCTCCGGGAAAATATACCATGATTGTAAAAGTTGCAAATGCTGCCGGGGTATGGAGTAATGAAGAACGGGTTAGTTTAACTATTCGTCCGCCCTTTTGGAAAACCTGGTGGTTTTATATACTGGCAACCATATTTGTTTTTGGATTAATCATTTTTATAACAAAAAAAATTGCCGGCCGTAAGCTAAAAAAAGAAATTGAAAAACTGGAAAGACAAAAAACACTGATTGAAGAGCGCCACCGTATATCGCAGGAGATGCATGATGATATTGGTGCCGGACTTACGCAGATATCATTAATTAGCGAAGCAGCAAAAGGACAATCAGAATCTGGCAACGAAATAAAAACAGAACTGAATGATATTTCCATTACATCCAGAAAACTGGTAGATAATATCAGTGAAATAATCTGGTCATTAAATCCACAGCACGACAAGCTGGATACTTTACTATCGCATTTACGGGAGCAGTTGAATAAGCTGCTGGAATATGCAGACATTAACTATACTATCCATTTTCCCGAACAGGTGCCGTTTATTACACTCAGCAATAAACAGCGAAGAAATATTTTATTGGTAACAAAAGAGATTGTTCACAACTCACTTAAACACAGTAAAGCCGATACTTTGTGGATTACTGCCACTTTAATTAATCGTGAACTGAGATTTGAAATTAAAGACAACGGAACAGGTTTTAACCCTTCGCTTACTTACAATGGAAACGGCATGAAAAATATCCGCCACCGGATAGAGGAGCTGCATGGAAACCTGGAACTAATAAGCGAAGAGGGAAATGGAACTGTTTTTATTTATTCATTTGCTGTATAAGGCATACTACTATTTTCATACTGTATTACTAAAATATTATAAGAACATTTGCACAATGCTTAAATCGATTGCCATTATAGAAGATGATGAAAAGATACGCACCTACCTGGTTAATCAAATGAGGTTGAGTATGGAAGTGGATAATATTGTTGAGTTTGGCCATGGAGAAACAGCTTTAAAAGAACTGGCAGTGCACCCGGTTGAAATCGCACTGTTTGATATTCAGCTTCCAGGCATTGATGGTATTGAGTGTATAAGAAAATTAAAGATCATACATCCACGGATGCAGTTTATGGTGTTAACGGTGTATGATAATGCTGATACTATTTTTAATGCCTTACGTGCAGGGGCCAACAGCTATATTTTAAAAAGTACACCACCAGAAAGAATTATTGAAGCCATTTATGAATTATACAATGGCGGCTCTCCCATTAGCAGCGAAATTGCCAGGAAAGTGATTGATGCTTTTCAGATAAAAGAAAACGGGAACGAATACTTTCAGCATTTAAGTAAACGGGAACAGGAAATGCTGGAGCAGTTATCGCACGGCTTTCGTTATAAAGCCTTTATGATGTATCTCGAT
>JANMWP010000673.1:0-9369 GCA_031394065.1 Chitinophagaceae bacterium | reverse complement strand
TTTATCAAGGGCTCGATGCGTTGGTAAAATCAGGTGGGCTCTTTCGCTGATAAACAGAGTCTTTTTATAATCAACACCAAAAGCAGCCACATTTTCACATTCACGTTTTAAAGTAATGGCATCTAAAACCACGCCGTTGCCAATCAGGTTAACTTTATCTTCATGAAAAATACCGCTGGGTATCTGGTGCAGTACAATTTTTTTTCCATCTACATACAAAGTGTGCCCGGCATTGGGGCCGCCCTGAAAACGGGCAATAACATCATAATTTTTAGCGAAGTAATCTACAATTTTACCTTTGCCTTCATCGCCCCATTGCATACCCAGAATAACGTCTACCATTTAATTATTTTTTGCCCCTATCCCCTAAAGGGGGACATGTAGGAGATTATGTTTTATTGTTTTTTGTTACCAGCATTTGTTTTTCATAGCATCATCGTTGCCACGCTCGGTTCAAAGGCATACCATTGGTCATCTTTTATGTAAGCGTAGTTTTGCAACCGTGTAAAAATAAAATGAAATAATACAACCACCTAAAATGAATTGGCTTTGTTTGAAAATTGGGGAAAGAAAGGATTTTTGATCTTTTACTACCTGTGTTAACTATTTAATCTTTATAAAAACTATTTTTACAGATACAATGAAAATCAGTATTTACGTAGCATCTTCCCTGATCTTTTCTCTTTTCGGATTAAACAATATAAAGGCCCAGGTATGCACCGGTTCGCTTGGCGATGCCGTGGTAAGTATAAATTTTGGCGCCGGAACCGGTATTGGCGCTCCATTACCTGCTTTACAAACTACCTACAATTATGTTGCGTTTGATTGCCCAAACGATGGCAGTTATACAATTATAAACAATACCAGCAATTGTTTTAGCAGCACCTGGCATAATTTAACTGAAGACCACACACCCAATGATGCAGGCGGATATATGATGCTGGTTAATGCTGCTTTAACACCCTCTGATTTTTATCTGGATACCATTACCGGTTTATGTGCAAATACGACCTATGAATTTTCTGCATGGATTATTAATGTATTAAAATCCACTTCCTGTGCCAGCCCCTCCAGACCAAACCTGGTTTTTACAATAGAAACAACTACAGGAACTGTGTTGGGTACTTATTCTACCGGAGATATTTTAGAAACGGCAGTTCCAATATGGAATCAATATGGCCTTTTTTTTACCACGCCGGCCGGCACCACAAGCATCGTAATCCGCATTAAAAACAATGCACCTGGTGGCTGTGGAAACGACCTTGCGCTGGATGATATTGTGTTTAAGCCTTGTGGCCCAAAAATTACCACATCTGTTTTAAACACCAGCCAAACCAATGTAAATCTGTGTACGGGCAGCACTTCAAACATTACACTTGCCGGGGTAGTAAGTATCGGTTATATTAACCCGTCTTTACAATGGCAGTTAAGTACAGATAATGGTGTAACCTGGGTGGATATTGCCGGTGCCACCAGCAATAATTATATTTTTACCGGCACAGCAATTGGCATTTATAAATACCGCTTAACAGTTGCAGAGGCAGGTAATATTGGAAATATAAACTGCCGGGTAGCATCAAATATTACAACCATTACCATTCATGATTTGCCGGTGATTACTGCCGGAAGCAACAGCCCTGTTTGCGATGGCAAACTTGTAAACTTAACTGCCGGTGGCGGTGCTTCTTATACATGGGCGGGCCCTGCAGGCTTTAGTTCCGGCGTACAAAATCCGGTTTTTAATGCTACAGTAAATAGTGCAGGAAATTATATTGTTACAGTAAAAGATCAATTCGGTTGTGTTAATACAGCATCAACAACAGTAAATATTTTATCAAAACCGGTAATGGATGTTTTTCCAAAATCTGCATCCTTATGTATTGGCGATTCGGTTTTATTAACTGCTATTGGTGGTGTAAGTTATTTGTGGACTCCCGCTGCCTACTTAACAAACCCAACCTCAGCATCAACTTATGCAAAACCTGCAGCAACAACCACATACACAGTGACTGCAACTGCTGCCAATACCTGTACCGATTCATTGGCGGTTAAAATAGCTGTTTATAAAAAACCTGTTGTTTGGGCCGGAGATGATATTGTATTGATAAATGGACAATCTGCTGTGCTGAATGCTGTTTTAGATACTGCCGGAATAAATTATTTCTGGACACCGTTTGATTTTTTAAATAACTATTCGCTTGTACGTCCCACAACAAACCCCAACAGAGATATTGCATACACTTTACATGCAGTATCTGGCTTTGGATGTGGCGTATCAACTGATACTGTTTTGATAAAAGTTTACAATGATCTTTTTATACCCAACGCTTTTACGCCAGATGGCAACGGTAATAATGACAGGTGGGAAATTAAAGCACTGGCAGCTTATCCATTGGCCAAAGTATTCGTATTTAACCGCCTTGGTGAATTGGTATTTGCATCAAATGGTGCAACCGATTTTTGGGATGGCACTTACAAAGGCAAAAAAGCAACAGCCGGAACTTATGTTTATGTGATTGATTTAAAAAATAATTTGCCGGTGATAAAGGGAGAAGTGCTGATTGTAAGATGATTGTGTAGAAAATTATCATGGTAATTATACATGGTCAGACGAAGGCGCAGACCATGTGCCAGCGTGAGCTATGTGCTACGCCACCTTCAGCATACTTAACTTACTGCTGCTGAATTTACGATGAGCATATTCAAGTGTAACTTCAAATTCCTTTACTTTTTGAGAAGGTAATTCATACATGGCATCAGTAAGTATACTTTCGCAGATGCTGCGCAGGCCACGGGCACCCAGTTTGTATTCCAGGGCCTTGGTAACCATAAAATCGAAAACGGCTGGCTCAAATTTAAGTTCTATGCCTTCAATATCAAATAAGCGGGTAAACTGTTTTATCAAGGCATTTTTTGGCTCGGTTAAAATGCTGCGTAAGGTAACAGCATCCAGCGGGTTCAGGTAAGTTACTACCGGCAAACGGCCAAGCAGCTCAGGTATCAGACCAAAATGTTTCAGGTCAACGGCATTTACAAAATGCAGCAGGTTGTCCTGCTGGTATTCCTGCAATTCTTTATTTACATTAAAACCAATGGCATTGGTATTTACCCGGCGGGCAATAATTTTATCTACCCCATTAAAAGCGCCGCCGCAAATGAACAGGATGTTTTGTGTATTTACTTTTATCAGTTTCTGTTCGGGGTGTTTACGGCCTCCCTGTGGTGGCACCAGCACTTCTGTTCCTTCCAGTAATTTTAATAATCCCTGCTGAACACCTTCGCCACTTACATCTCTTGTAATGGAAGGGTTATCGCTTTTACGGGCTATTTTATCAATTTCATCAATAAATACAATTCCTTTTTCTGCCGCAGGCACATCGTAATTACAGGCCTGTAATAAACGGCTCAGCATACTTTCCACATCTTCGCCCACATAACCGGCTTCGGTAAAAACAGTTGCATCAACAATGGCAAAAGGCACGTTCAACATTCGGGCTATTGATTTTGCCAGCAGTGTTTTACCGGTACCGGTTTCGCCAACCATGATGATGTTGCTTTTTTCAATCTCTACATCGTTCTCAATTTTCTGGTTAAGCCTTTTGTAATGATTGTAAACTGCAACTGCCAGTATTTTCTTGGCATCATCCTGTCCAATTACATAATCATCCAGGAATTTTTTTATTTCAATTGGTTTTTTTACGGTTAGTTTATGTGACGCAGCGGTATTGTGTTTATTATCCTTAACGCTACCCAGTTCCTGCTCAATAATTTCTTCGGCATGCTCTACACAGTTTTCGCAAATATGTCCATCCTGCCCGGCAATGAGTATTTTAACCTCATCGCGGTTGCGGCCACAAAAGGAGCAATGCAAAGTTTGTTGTTTAGCCATAGTTTTTATTTGTTTTAATACACCTCACAATCTTTATCCGGTTACAAAGTTACAAAAAAGCAACCTGAATAACCATTTAGACAAGTTACCAGTCTATAACGTTGCTTTTAAAATATTATGATTAAAAAAAGCCTCATTTTGAGGCTTTTGGTTTATGAATGCTTCTTTTTTATTAAATTTTCGTCAAAACGGCATCTACAATGCCATATTCTATCGATTCTTTGGCATCCATCCAGTAATCCCTGTCAAAGTCTTTCATCACTTTTTCAACGGTTTGCCCGCAGTTTTTTGCCAGAATTTCGGCACCCATCAGCTTGGTCTTTTTAATCTGGCCGGCCATTATCTCCAGGTCGGCACTTGTTCCCTGTCCGCCGCCGCTGGGTTGGTGTATCATCACTTCGCCATTTGGAAAAATAAAACGCTTCCCCTTTGTGCCGCCGCTTAATAATATACTGCCCATGCTGGCAGCCATGCCCATACAAACCGTGCTAACCGGCGAGCTTATCATTTGCATGGTATCATAAATAACCATGCCGCTGGTTACCATGCCACCTGGGCTGCTGATGTAAAAAGTAATTTCTTTTCCAGGGTCAATTGCTTCCAGGTACATTAACCGGTTGGTAATATCTTTTGCACTTTTGTCATCTACCACACCCCACAAAAAAACTTTGCGCTGCTCAATAAATTTTTTATCAAACTGCCAGCTGCTCATCATTTTCTCCATCGGGTTTTCCGGCATATCATCCGGTTTTTCCTCATCTTCAAAACGGGTATTGTTGTTTTTATAAAAATTCATAACTGGAGTTTTTTAATTTTTAATCTTTCTTTTGTTTTTTCTGATTCATTAACAGCACTTCGTCAATCAATCCGTACTCTTTGGCTTCTGAAGAAGTAAGCCATTTATCGCGGTCGCAATCCAGCGCCACTTTTTCTACCGGTTGGTTGGTATGAAAAGCAATGATATCATACAACTCCTGCTTAACTTTCTTTACTTCATTAACGGTGATTTCAATATCACTTGCCTGCCCACCTGCACCTGCACTGGGCTGATGCATCATAATGCGGCTGTGCTTTAGTGCAGTACGTTTCCCCTTTGCACCTGCACACATTAAAACCGCACCCATGCTGGCAGCCATACCGGTGCAAATGGTTGCAATATCCGGTGTAATGAACTGCATAGTATCATACATGCCAAGACCGGCATATACACCACCACCGGGGCAGTTGATGTACATCTGTATGTCACGGGTACGATCGGTACTTTCTAAAAACAATAACTGGGCAGTAACAATATTTGCCACTTCATCATTAATAGGATAACCTAAAAAAATGATACGGTCCATCATTAAACGGCTGTACACATCCATTACAGCTACATTCATGGGCCGCTCTTCAATAATGTTTGGGGTAAGGTTGGTTACATTATGCTTTACATAAGCATCCAGTGTATTGCTGCTGATGCCCTTGTGCTTTACGGCGTATTTTTCAAATTCTTTTCCAAAGTTCATATGATTGGGGTTACTGTTTTTTTAATAATTTCTGATACGCAAATATAGTTGATTGTAATACCTTAAAAAAAGGAAGCAATTAATTTGTTTAGCCGTTGCTTAACCACAGGTAAATTAAAATACAACCGGTAATTCAAAGTAACAGCCTACAATTTACCAACTATGATTTACAAAGAATACGCCAATCTGTTTTTAATGACATTTCGGCAAAAAAAAGGAGAGAATTACTTCTCTCCTTTTGGGGTTTCATTATTTTTTTAGTTCTTGATCACTTTTTGCACTTCACCAATTTTCTCTCCTTTATCATCTGCCAGGTAAAGCATATATATGCCAGGAGCATAATTACTCATATCCAGGTTGATGGTATTTGCCGCTGCAGTAATCTTTATTTTCTGTGTTACCAATTGTTGCCCAACTGCATTTACAATAAGCAGGTTAGCCTGTCCTTTATATGTAGTGTGGAAACTGACTGTAAGATTTGTACTGACAGGATTTGGATAAACTGTGAGATAATCTGTACTGCTGCAGTTTGTGCGTACAGTTACAATCGGTGAATAACTGAACCTGCCGTCCTTATCAAGCAATTTAAGCCTGTAATACATAATACCGGTTGGCTGAGAAATGGATGTTTGATAGGCTTTCCCGGTTGAACTGTTGGCAGCTTTAATTTCTGAAACTGCCGTAAAGTTCAAGCCATTACTGCTTTGCTCAACAACAAATTTATCTGTATTTATTTCCTGAGAAGTTTTCCATAGCAGCACGGCATCGCATTTATTTGGCATACCGGTAAAGGATGAAAGTAACACCGGTAGCGGGTTTAGCCAGGTTAATGTATAGATTGCAGGTGTAGGATCTTTTTTACCTGCCAGATCTACATAAGAATATTGGAATGAAGTAGATGTACTGCCGCTGGTTGCAGCAGTCATTTTAATCTGTAATAAAGATGGATCAAAATTACTGATAAGCTGGCCGTTGGTAACCAATACACCATTGTAATACAGTTCGGAGTTGGCAGGAACCGCATCAATGATAACCGACTTGCTTGCCAAAGTACAACCGGCATTACAATCTTCAGGATCAATACCACTAAGTGCCGGCGGATTTGCGCCTCCGTTTAAAGTTACCGTAGTACCCACAATGGGTTGTGGAATGTTGGTAGTATGATTATCACTGTTTGGTAATTGCTCAATACCAAAGTCAAAATTTACGGTATTTGTAAAGCCAAAATTTCGGGTATCAATTACACCTGGCATTCCGCCATCAATGGTACCATTTCTGTTTTCACCGGTATTTGCCCAACCAGCCGGTAACACTACTGCAGGTGCCGGATTTCCAACGGTACCCTGGTTTATTGTTAATTGCAATGAATAACTAGCCCCAGGGTTAATATTGGCAAAACTATACGTGCCGTTTGCTGCAACCGGAGTTGTAGCTACCACATTACTCAAGCCATCAACCAGGTTTACATAGAGGGTATTACCTGCATTGGTAAAGTTTTCTCCGCCATTTATATTTACATTTCCATTGGCATCATCCCAAACCCTGCCGGCAATGTTAATGCCCGGACCAACCAGTAAATGTATGGTTGCATCGGCACACAATGGTTGTGGCGTAACAACAGTAACATCACAAATAGTATATGGCAATCTATCGGGACCCACATAACCTGCCGGAGGTGTATATAAGTATGTTCCATTTGCATAGAATTGTATAGTACCACCTTGTGCTGTAGCAACTGGGCCACCAATTGGAGTAGCTGGGCCACCTGGATTAATGGTTACACCCATGTAAGAAATAGGATCAGCATTTGGATCACTGTCGTTACTTTTAAAATTACCGGTAACAGGTTTGTTGATGGTGGTATATCCAAAATCATCGCCTGCAATTGGCGGGTCATTTAAAATGCCATTCGGATCACTTAAAACATCAATATGCAAAACTGCAGTTGATGTGGCACCAAAGGCATCGGTAATGGTATAAGGCACATTGATTGAGCCTACAAAACCTGCTGCCGGTGTAAATGTATAGGTTCCGTTTGCATTGATAGTTAACGTACCTGCATTGGCAACAGCGTTACCGTTTAAGTCAACACCGGCAACAGTTCCAGGCGTTCCTACAGTACCTCCAATAAAGCTGGTAACAGTAAAAGCATCATTTTGCGGGTCACGGTCGTTCACAAATAAATTGCCGCTTACAGCTGCACCATAACTTACATTTTCGTCGTTATTGGCAATCACCGAGTTTAAACCGGTTGTAGGTAACAGATCAACAGTTATAGTTAAAAATGCAGTATCACATTTTGATGGGTTTCCATTATCACATAACCTGTAAGGAACGGTTACGGTTCCTGTAAAGGCAGGATCAGGATCAAACGTGAAATTACCGTTTGCGGCAAATGTCAGTGTACCTGCATTAGGAATTGGTACTCCTGTTTTATCAACGCCACCAATTACTGCACCACTTGCTAAATCGCCACTTTGATTTTGTAACAGGAAGCTTCCAAAAGTTTGTGTATGTCCTTCTGCATCAAAATCATTGTTGAGTACATTACCGCTCACATTTATATCCTGCCAGGTACTGTTTTCATCATTAATTGCATCGGTGGTATTGTTTACACCAACCAGCAAATGCAGGAATGCTTTGTTACATAATGGTTGCGGTGCAACTGCAGTTACATCACAAATGGTATATTCAACACTATCCGGACCTACATAACCTGCAGGTGGTGTGTATTTAAAAGTTCCGTTGGCATAATGTTGTACGGTGCCGCCTTTTGCAGTTGTAACTGGTGCACCAATTGGTGTTGCCGGGCCACCGGTATTTATAATAATACCGTTTAATGATACCGGATCATTATTAGGATCGCTGTCGTTTGTTATAAAGGTTGATGTAACCGGTGTATTAATATTGGTATAAGCAAAATCATCGCCGGGTTGCGGCGGGTCGTTCAACGGACCATTGGCATCTACCATTACATCAATATGTAAGATGGCTGTTGCACATGCCGGTGGCACCACATTATCGCAAATGGTATATGGTACATCCACAGAACCGGTAAAATCTACCGCAGGCGTAAATGTATACGTACCATTTGCATTGATGGTTAATGTACCTGCATTACTTACCTGTTTACCGGAAGTGGTAACGCCACCAACTGTTACAGGTGCTCCAAGAGTTCCGGTGCCGTCCGGAGTTCCATCTCCATTGGTATCATAATTATACCCTGTTACAGCAAATGGATTTCCCTGCGGATCCCTGTCGTTGGCAAATAAAGTGTTGCTGACTGTTGCACCACCAAATACCCGGTTTTCATCATTATTAGCAATAACACTATTGGCTACGCCCGGTAATGGGTTAACTGTAATTCGTAAATTAGCTGTATCAACAGCAGTATTTATATTATTATCACGTATTGAATATGGCACATTTACCACACCGGTAAAATTAAGAGCTGGTGTGTAAGTGTAAGTTCCGTTTAAATTAATTGTTATTGTACCTGCATTGGGTACAGGTACACCATTCATATCAAACCCACTTATGGCATGTGTGCCCGAAGTGTAAGAAATTCCGCTGATTATAAATCCATTGAAGGTTATCGGGTTATCGCCCTGCGGATCAAAATCATTACCCAATGTACCACCGCTTACGGGTGTGTTAATCCAGGTACTGTTTTCGTCGTTAATAGCAATGACGTTATTAGGTGCATTTACAGTGATAGTTAAAGTGGCCGTTGCACATAAATCCGGACCTGAAGTACAGGTTGCCACAATGATAATTGGAATATCACATATCCGGTAGGTTAAAACATCGGTACCATAATAGCCAGAATTTGGGGTGTATTCAATCTGTCCGTTAACCGGATTAACCACAGCCGTACCGTGTATTGGCACTACAGTAATAGTTGGAATTGTTAATGGATTATTATCAGGATCAGAATCATTATCCCGCACGCTGGCATAAAGTACCTGGTCC
>JANMWP010000155.1:0-2978 GCA_031394065.1 Chitinophagaceae bacterium | reverse complement strand
CACCTCTGAAATCTTTTATCCTCCCGAATATACCAACTCCATCTATTTCCATTTAAAACAGTATTCAATATTATTGAATCAAGCCCCTGATTTAAACACATTTTATTGCTTTTTTACCTCTTTAACCAACAATTATGTGTAAGCCTGACTCTAACATTCAAAAACGGACTTTAACCAAACTGAAGTTATTTTTTATTTTCTGCCTTGCCAATTTGTTCGCTATTTCTGTTAAGGCGCAAATACCACCTGGACAATTACCCGTTAATCTTAAAACTTTTAAAGCGGCATCAATAAGCTCTTCTAAAGTAAAAATTTTCTGGACAACCGAGTATGAAAAAAATAATGCCTTTTTTAATATTGAACGTTCTGCCAATGGTACCAATTTTTCAGTGGTAGGAAAAGTTGCCGGTGTAAACCACAATGCTATTTTAACTGATTACATCTTTTATGACAACAATCCATTAACGGGTTTATCGTTTTACCGGCTTAAGCAGGTTGATATTGACAGTAATTTCAATTATTCGCCAATAGCACGGGTAAAAAATACCGCTGCTGAAAATACTACAGTGGATGTTTTCCCCAATCCGGCAACAGGCGGATTTTTTAAAATTGATCTTTTTAAAATTACACCAGCCAATATTGATGTGCAGGTTTATGATATGGGCGGCAGGTTACAACTGCAACAACAGTTCAACAGCAATAACATCATCATTCCTCATCATTTACCTGCAGGAATGTATACGGTTAAAATAACCGGTAAAGATTATACTGAAACAAAGAGGTTGCTGGTACAGTAAGTTTATTTATTTTATTTTATTTTCTATTCATTAGCAGGTTGCTTGTTGTTGCTAATGCTGCTTTGCTACTTCACAAGCACCAAAGGCGAAATTATTTGGTCTTCCTTCAGATACCCTAATAATATTTCTGCTCTGAATTTTCTTTTCAATCATTATTTTATTACCTTTTACCTATAAACTTTCTGCCATGCTCCGTCAATTAGTCTTAATTGCCATCTTTGCAATAGCCACTGCATTCATTGCTTCCAAAATAATAAAAGGAAGCAGTGAAACAAATTCTACACAGGTAAAGCAACGCTTTGAAATTAAAAAGCGTACTGCAATAGGCTGTAGTCCCGATTGGGCGGCTATTAACGCCCTTACAGAAGAAACCGACATACCAATCATTGCCGGTGCAGGAAATTATACCTGGACAATTTCAACAAAAAGTGACAGTGCACAGCTATATTTTAACCAGGGCATTAGTATGTACTACAGTTTTCACATTGTTGAAGCCATGGCTTCATTTAAAAAAGCCATCAAGTTTGATGCGGATTGTGCTATGCTTTACTGGGCACAGGCACTTACTTATGGCCCCAATATCAACGACCTGGGTTATGTTGCTTCGCCTGCTGCATTACAGGCAGTAAAAATGGCAACGCAATTATCGGGTAAAGCTAATGATGTGGAAAGGGCTTTGATCAAAGCCATGTCAGTAAGATATACGGCCGACTCTGCCGATGCCACCCGTGCAAAATTAAATGCAGCCTATACAGCAATGATGAAAAAGGTGTACAATCAATTTACAGGTAATGCCGATGCCCAGGCGCTTTATGCAGATGCCATGATGCTGGAGCATCCCTGGAATCTTTGGAATATTAACGGAACACCAAAACCCTGGACTCCATTAATTGAAACCGTGCTGGAAAAATTATTGCTGAAATATCCCGATCATCCGGGTGCCAATCACTATTATATTCATGTAATGGAACCTTCGCCTTATGCTGCAAAAGCTTTGCCCAGTGCCAATCGCATGGGCAGGCTTACTCCCGGCCTTTCGCATACGGTGCATATGCCTTCGCATATTTATTTACGAACCGGGCAGTATAATGATGGCATACTTGTAAATGAAAATGCACTGGATGGATATAAAAAAACGCTTGCTTTATTTGCACCGGCTGCCGGCAGCGATTTTTTATACCTCATACATAACCTGCATATGCAAACTACTGTGGCCATGCTGGCAGGCCGTAGTGAATACAGCCTGAAATCTGCAATTGAAACTGCTAAGAGTGTTCCGAATGATTATTTGCTTGCACCGGCCCCAATGGGTGCTGCAACCCAATATGTATTTATGGTACCCACATTAGTGAATATCCGTTTTGGTAATTGGGAGAAACTGATTAATGCTGATAAACCAGATGAGAAAATGATCTATGCAAACATACTTTATCATTTTGGCAGAGGTATGGCATTGGCGCATCAATCAAAAACCACGGAGGCTGATAATGAATTACAACAAATGCAGCAATTGATGAAAGACTCCAGCCTTTATATTCCTTTTGCCGTTTTTTCTGCAGCTATTGAGGGAGCAAAGGTTGCCGCAGGCCTTTTATCTGGCAGTATTGCCATGGCAGAAAAAAAATATCCGGAAGCCATTGCAGCTTTTAATATTGCCGTAACCACCGAAGCGCATATGGTTTATACCGAACCCCGGGACTGGTTATTAAATCCCAAACATTACCTGGGTAATGCCTATCTTAAAGCGGGGGATTATGCAGCTGCTGAAAAAGTTTTCAGAAAAGATCTTTTAAACAATAATGAAAACGGGTGGGCATTATATGGTATTTATCAGAGCCTGCTGGCACAAAAGAAAAATGCTGCAGCAGTTATGCTGGCAAGATTTAATAAAGCTTTTACAAAGGCTGATATAAAGATTACTGGAGCGGTTTTTTAAATTTGCTTATCAGATACTTGTCTCAAGCACTTGACATTTTTTGTAACCGGCTTTTGCCGATGGTTTTGTGTTATGGCAGTCACCAACAACACAGGGTATTGTTTTTGTTATTTAGACTCTAGGGTATTTATTTTTTAGCTCTCTACTAGGTTGTTGTTGAATGCCGACACTGCATTGGATACCGTACGAACACCAACAACTGCGAAGATTGAAGATTGCTTTTAATAATCCCGAAGGGATGATAT
>JANMWP010000639.1:0-3031 GCA_031394065.1 Chitinophagaceae bacterium | reverse complement strand
GTTATCAGCGAGTCGATGGCGGTATAATCTTTTTCGTTGAGGTAAACCGGTAAGTGATCGCTTACTGTACCAAATAATTGCAGAGCCAGTTCATCATCAACCTTGTAATTTATTTTTACAATGAAGGGAGCAAGTTTTTGCTGAATGTTTTCAACCAAGGTATCGGCATAAGCAACCAGGCTGTCGGGTGCTGTTGCGGCTGTATCTTTTAATGATACCGTTACAGCCAGCTTATCCATAAATTTGGAATTCTGAAAAACTTCATTCAGTTTTTCAATCTTTTTATCTTTTGGTAAAATTTTAGAAATGTCTTCTTCAAACTTTACCTTCGATGCAAAAAACCCTGCCAGTAAAAAAATTACTGCAAACGTAATATATAAAGCGGGCCGGCGCTTTGTATAAAAATTGTAGA
This sequence comes from Chitinophagaceae bacterium, assembly GCA_031394065.1. GTDB lineage: Bacteria > Bacteroidota > Bacteroidia > Chitinophagales > Chitinophagaceae > Ferruginibacter. The sequence goes on along the minus strand of JANMWP010000639.1, from coordinate 2,619 downwards.
TGTTGAGTAATATTTTTTCCATGCATTAATCAGCCTTTGAAATAACCGCTCTTTTTTTACCGATGATTTTTAAGACAATAAAAGTAAGCAAGCCAAATGCAATGCCTGCAACCAGGGCCAATGTAATACTTCCGTAGATATATTGTAACAGGTTTTTTTTTATTGAATCCAATGTAATGGCATTGCTGAAATCAATCTGCATGGCATTGCTGCCCATCCACAAAGCGCCCATTTTATAACTGCCAAAAATAATTACCGGTATCATGGGTGGTATGCTGATGTTTGCGGCAACAATCACCAATGGTTTATTCAGTTTAAATAAAATGGCAAGAAAAATAGCAGCGACCAGTTGAAACCCCCAGATGGGAATAATGCCCATAAAAATACCAAAGGCAACCGACATGGCTTTTAACTGTGCAGAATGATGCGGATTAAATAAATGCTCATCCAAAACCTTCTTCATTTTTTTTCTGCTGAAAATGGTTCTTATAAAATCACGGGGTTTTATATACAGAAAAGCTATCAGCACCAGGATGGTATTTAAAACACTGATGCGGAAAAAATCTTTATAGGGCCTGAAGTGTGAAACCCTTTCTTCTTTTGGCGCATAATAAACAGTAACCGGGACAGCAATAACTTTTACTCCCTTCCAGGCAGCCCTTACCAATACTTCAATTTCAAATTCGTATTTACGGGTGATGAAGTGCATTTTTTTTAACGGCTCCAAAGGATACAACCTAAAACCGGATTGAGTATCAGGGCTTGTTATACCCGTCTCTGCCTTAAACCAAAAGTTGGAGAACTTATTACCAAAGCTGCTGCCGCCGGGTACAGAAGCCTGGCCCATGTTTCTTGCACCAATAATAATTGCATTAGGTTCTTCTTCAATTTTATTTATAAAAGCTGGCAGGTCTTTTGCAAAATGCTGCCCATCGGAATCGATGGTGATGGCATATTTATATCCGGTATCCATGGCATAGCTGAATGCTGTACGCAGGGCCCAGCCTTTGCCAATGTTTTCTGTGTAACTGATAAATTGAACAGCGGGAAACTGCTTTACAATGTCAACGGTATTATCGGTTGAGCCATCATTTACCACAATGATATGACTGCTGTATTGTGCTACATCTTTAATTACTGCCGCAAGTGTAGCTGCATTGTTATAGGTAGGAATAATAACACAGGCTTTCAAAACATCAGCTTTCTCCATCAGCGAACCGGTCATTATTAATTCTATTTGTAAAGTTTACTGCAAAATATGGCTAAAATTAAAACATTAAGGGGAATAAGCCGCAGGCTGTTTAAACTGCATGGGTCATTTTACTTTCTGATCGTTTTTTCTTATACGCCATCCGCTGGTGAATCCAGTCGGGCCATTGGCTGCTGTCTTCAGCATCATAAATACGCAGTTGCTGCGATTCGTCTTTTTGTATCAGGTCTTCCTCCCGGCATCCCAATATTTCTGCGGCTGTTTTTACACCTGAGTAACTGGCACCTGCCACGCCATGGCTCATAATGCTGGCACCACACATATACAGGTTTTCAATTTCGGTTTTTGCTTTGTAGGAGAAAGGACCGGTTTGCATAAAGCCCTTTTCGGTACCATACACATTGCCCTTGGTGGAGTTGATATAATGCTCGTTGGTGATGGGCGTACCCACTTCGATGTGAATAATATTTTTATGAACGGCCGGTAAAATTCTTTTAAAAGTATTCATCAGTTTTTCGCAAAGCCTATCTTTTATTTTCTGGTATTTTTCACCTGTTTCGTTATCACCGGCATAGTTGTTTTTAAAAGAATCATAGTCAATGAAAGTTACCACTTCAATAGTATGATGCCTGCCGTTAAAACTTAACGGGTCTTTTAATGAGGAGCAACTGATGAACAGGGAATCAAATTCATCTGTTTCCAAAATAGACTGTTTGGTAAGACCTTCATAAATTCCATCCATATCCTTATCAGGCATAAACCAGATATTACCAGAGTCAAGCCCGGCTTCCCGTACATCCATATCTACCGAAATAAAAAACATAAGTGATGTTACGGAATAACGGGTGGCTTCCAGTTTTTTAAGCAGTTTGGCACTCAGGTTTTCATGGCCAACCAGTTTGTAAGTTGTAGCAGGGTCGGCATTTGATATCACCCGTTTTGCCCGGATGATTTCTCCGTTTTGTAATTGAACCCCAACGGTTTTCTTTTTTTTATCTCCTTCTGTTAAAATCTTTTTTACGGCCTGGCCGGTTTTAATTTCGCCACCGTACCTTTTAATAGCATTGGTCATTGCTTTTACAATAGCAGCGCCACCACCCATTGGATAAAACCCGCCGTTAAAATAATGATCCATCAATGCACAATGAAAAGGAAAACTTGCTTTGGAAGGAGGAAGGCCGTGATCGCCACATTGAATATTGAGAACAGATTTTAATAAAGGGTCTTTTATATACCAGCCAATTACCCGCTTTAATCTGAACAAACCATATTTACCCAAATGCCTGGTGCGATATGCAATGGTAATATTATCCCAAAAACCATTCATTTTAGGTATCAGGAATAATTCCCTGCTTACTGTTTTTACCAGCTGCAGGTATTTTTTTATCCCTTTTTTTTCTTTCGGAAAT
>JANMWP010000607.1:0-1561 GCA_031394065.1 Chitinophagaceae bacterium | reverse complement strand
TTTATCATTCAGCAGTTTTTGTTTGCAGGTAAAGCGTATGTGAATTTCGCTGCCGGGATAGACCGGTTTTGTAAAACGTAATTCATCAATACCATAATTCAACAGCACCGGATTTTTTTCGTAACTGTCCACAAACAATCCTGCAGCAATGCTCATGATAAAATAACCATGCGCCACCTGTTGCTCAAACATGGTGCCTTCAAAATCGGTTGTTTTAATGTGGGCATAAAAATGATCGCCACTCAGGTCTGCAAACTTATCAATGTCTTCCGATGTGATCGTTCTTTTTTCGGTGATGATCTGTTCGCCAACTTCAAGCTCTTCAAAATATTTTGTAAAAGGATGTTTACCCGGATCTTTTCCGGCAGCATATTGTTGATAAACATTGGTAATGGCTGTAATGGCTGTTGGTGAACCCTGTATGGCAGTGCGTTGCAGGTAGTGTTTAACGCCACGCAACCCGCCCATCTCTTCGCCGCCGCCGGCACGGCCGGGACCTCCATGTACAAGCAAAGGCAATGGCGAACCATGGCCTGTACTTTCTTTAGCACATTCATTATTTAAAACTAAAATGCGGCCATGATGTGTTGCTGCGCCAATTACATATTGCTGTGCAATTTTATGGTCGGCAGTAACAATAGTTGAAACAAGGCTTCCTTTACCCAGCTTACTTAATGCAATGGCGTCTGCTGTTTTTTTATAGGGCATTATTGTACTTACCGGTCCAAAGGCTTCTACTTCATGCGCTTCTTTAGCTGTAAATGGATTTTCGTTCATCAACAACACTGGCGACATGAATGCACCTTTGTTTGCATCGGCATCAATAACTTCCACACTATCTAAACTGCCATAAACTATTTGAGATGATGCCAATAGTTTTTGAATTTGCTTTTTTACTTCATTGCGTTGTGTTTGCCCTGCAAGCGATCCCATTCTTACGGTTGTATTCAACGGGTTACCAATGGTTGTTTGTGAAAGTGATGTGGCAATTTCTTTCCAAATGTCTTCCATTTTATTTTCCGGTACAAAAATGCGGCGTATGCCTGTACAGCGTTGCCCGGCTTTTAAAGTCATTTCTTTACGCACTTCTTTTATAAAAATATTCCACTCGGGTTTATCTGGTGTTACATCTTCGCCAAGCACTATACAATTCAACGAATCTGCTTCCATATTAAAAGGTACGTTCTCCCGCAAAATATTCGGATTCGATTTTAACATCAAACCTGTTGATGCAGAGCCCGTAAAAGTTACCACATCCTGTGATGTTACGTGATCCAGTATATCACCGGCACTGCCGCATATCAATTGCAAAGCGCCTTCGGGCAAAATTTTACTTGCAATTATTTCCTTTACAACAGCCTCTGTTAAATAACTTGTTACGGTTGCTGGTTTTACAACGCAAGGCATACCGGCTAATAAATTCACTGCAATTTTTTCTAACATTCCCCAAACCGGAAAATTAAATGCGTTGATGTGTACAGCAATTCCTTCTTTAGGCACAAGGATATGCGTACCCATGAAAGTGTTGTTGGTACTCAGGTTATGACTATCGCCATCAACA
>JANMWP010000571.1:0-1660 GCA_031394065.1 Chitinophagaceae bacterium | reverse complement strand
TTTTCTGTGCTTCAGTGCTTCTGTGGCAAAACATAATCTGCCGCAGGCAGATTCAATAAATCAATCCGTGCTAATCTGTGAAATCTGTGGCAAAAAAATTTGCAAAGCAAATACCCTATTTTTGTGGCATGGGAGAAATTTCTTTACAAGATGCCATTAAACAGTTTTTACAAAAAAGCCGGCTTAAAAGCGGCATACAGGCATTGCGTATAGAAGATGTGTGGGAAGAAGTAATGGGCAAAACTGTTGCCAAGTACACCGATAAAATTCAGATCATAAACGCAACATTATTTATTACTACAACTGTTGCTCCTTTAAAAAATGAATTGCTTTACCAGAAAGAAAAAATTATTGAAAGGGTTAATGAAGCACTGGGCGAAAAAGTGATTAAGGAAGTGGTGATAAAATAGCTACAAGGGCAAAAGCTACAAGGGAAAAGTATGGAGGTTTAAAATACTTTTTATATAAGGCTGTTTAAAATTAAATTTTTGCCCCTTGTGGCTTGCAGCTACTCCTCTTTTCTTCACCTGTTCTCCAGCCCCTTCAACGTAAACCCCACTGCTCTCAACAAAGCAATCAACCCCGTTTTACCAACAAGATGGCCTGTACCAACAGCTGTAAAAACTGATTCTGTTTTCATTATCTCTTTTAACTGCGTAACCCAGTTCCTGTTTCGGTTGTCCAGTAAAATATCCTGATTTTCTGTTGAGCCAAATGCAGGATTATTGATAATGCTTTCAATTTTATCAAGCCGTTGTTCTTTATAGGCAGTTAACATCAGGTCAAAATAAATTCGGGCCTGTTGCATGCTGTCAATGGTATGCAGCAATTCTTCAGCCTGTTTTTCATACGGAATGCTGTCGAATATTGATGCCTGAAAAGCCATCGTTTCCAATCCTTTAATTTCCTTACCGGCATCTTTTGCAAATTCCATTAATGCTTCTTCAATACTGCCTGTTGCGTTGCAGGGCATCATTTTTGGATAAAGCAACGCCTCTAAAAATTCAGGTTTCATCCGTTGAAAAAGTGAGATTGGTGTTTTTAAACTGTCTTTAAAAAAATCGGTAACTCTTTTATAAGCTGAGTCGGAGTAAAGATCTTTCAGCTTCTTTCCATCTTTCATATTCATCAGCATTAAAGCACCCAACATTGTTGCCGGATCATCCAGGTCCAGTTCAAGGTAAATTTCATTACTGTTTGAAACAGCTTGTTTTAATGCCGCACTGAAATTGATATCGTCTTTACAAAGCAGGTGAAAGGTGCCAAACAAATAGCTGGGTGTTTTGAGGCCGTTTCCGCTTATCTCCCAAAGTAATGTATTAGTATCTGCATTGGTTTTTAAACTGTTACTGTTTATTTGTGCATGCACAAAACCTGAGTAAAGAATCAAACAAAAAAAAGAAAGTGGTTTCATAACAACAAAATTAATTGATAACTTCGATACAGGCGTTGCAAATGATTATATTAGCTAAATATTCAATTATGAAGGCAAATCTTACATCCTTGTTTTTTTTATTTGCAATTACAGTACAGGTAAATGCCCAAAAAAGCCAGCCAGGCTTTGGTAAGGTTGATAAAGCCGACCTGGAGATGAAAGACTGCGATTTTGATAAAGGTGCAGATGCCCTTGTTTTAATTGACTATGGAAATATTTATTACG
>JANMWP010000545.1:0-10990 GCA_031394065.1 Chitinophagaceae bacterium | reverse complement strand
GAAGAAAGTGTTCGCAGGGCAATGGCTATTCAGTTAATTATAAACAGAGAGTTAGGTACAGCCAAAAATGAAAACCCCAACCAGGGTGCATTTTTAATTGAAGAGCTGACTGATATTGTGGAAGAAGCCGTGATGGCTGAGTTTCAGCGATTGACAGAAAGGGGCGGCGTGCTGGGGGCCATGGAGCGTATGTACCAGCGCAATAAAATTCAGGAAGAAAGTTTGTACTACGAAACATTAAAACATACAGGCGAATATCCCATTGTTGGTGTAAATACTTTCTTAAATAAAAAAGGAAGTCCAACCATTTTACCAACTGAAGTGATTCGTTCCACTACCGAAGAAAAAGAGTTTCAGATAAAAACACTGCAGGCATTTCACAAACGCCACGAAACAAAAAGTGCCACGATGCTGAAACGACTGCAGCAGGCAGCTGTAAATAATGATAACCTTTTTGAAGAGTTAATGGAAACTGTAAAGTATTGTTCACTGGGGCAAATCACCAATGCGCTTTATTCTGTTGGAGGGCAGTACAGAAGGAATATGTAATTAAACACAATGACTTTCATTTGTTACATCTTTTATTTTCAAAATACTTAATAAAAAAGCCGGAACAATTGTTCCGGCTTTTTTATGTGCTAAATTTTATTAATTACCCAAGGGAATTACCAACGAAAGTTTAAATTGCCTGCTTTTATTATTTGCAAACCCATTTTGCAAACCCGGTATAGAAATATTCTCTGTAGATGTTTTTAATTTTGTTTTTCTGGCTTCACGTTTTAAATCACCTGCTTTTTGTGAAAAATGAATACTGGTTAATGCCAATCCTATTCCAACCAAAGCACCTGTAGCACCCAAAATAATTTCGGTGTTGTAGTTTTTGTTAGTGTTATTACCATAAGGATAATAAATATTGCCATTATCCTCTTTACTTATAAGGCCATAAATTAATGTTCCAATACCGCCAGCTGCTATAACAGGGCCTACAGCAACAAATATCGTACTTGTAGTTCTCGCCTTGCGGGATTTTCTCATTAATTCGTCATACGAATCCTGTGCAAAAACGGACGAAGTAATGCTCAGAAGTGTTAAGATTGAAAGTAAAGTTTTCATTTTCATATTTTTTGTTGTGAAAAACAAAGATATAAGAAAAACGCAGTTCATTGATATTTCAGTAAGATTACTTCAATTCTTCACAAAAATAGCCTGCTTTAAAAACTATTTTTTCCACTTCGGCGGAGCCAATATTTTCAGTAACAACCCTCAGTATTTTGTCACAATCATTCAGATCAACATTCCATTCTTTGATATAAGGATGCAGATTTAAAACCGGCCCAACATTTTTAATGTGCTTGGTATTTGTAAGATTGGTTTTAAAAACAAGAATTTCCATAGTGCAGTTGGTTAATTCAAAAGCAGATTAATATAATTTACTCAGCAGTAATATCTGCCGAAGTATCTGTTGCCGTTGGCCGCATTGTCCATCTGCTGCCGCACTTGTTTTTCCATTCAGCTTTAAATTTTTCTCTTTCCTCGGGTGTCATTCCTGCAAACTTATCTTTCATTTCCATCCATTTGCCTTTGTTGCGCCAGCCGCCTCTGTGGCGGCTTCCACCAAAGCCACCAAATAAAATTTTACTCAACAGTAAAATTCCCAATGCCTGCCAAAACGTAATCACTTTTACACCGAGTACAAGAGGTAAAATTGCATTCCATAAACCCATCACCACAAAGCCAAATACCAGTATGGCAGCAATGCCAAAAAATAATATCATCAATCCTTTTTTAATCCAAAACTTTTTCATGTTGTTTGTTTTATTTGCCACAGAAGCACGGAAGCACAGAAGTTATTCTTCATTATAATGCACTTGCCATCTTTGTAACATGTTTAATAATTTTTTTAAATGCTGTGCCTTGAATGTTTCAGAAATCAAAATATTCCGTGTTTCCGTGGCAATGATTAATAATTTAATAATTCATCTTTTAATACGCTTAAACGTTCTCTTAAATGCAATACTGCATAACGTTTCCGGCTGATAAGTGTGGCCACACTTTCACCTGTTTGTTTGGCTATATCTTTAAACGGTACTCCTTCAATTTCATTCAGTATAAACACATCTCTTTGTGCAGCAGGTAATTCATCCAATGCCGCTTTTAACTCTTCCCAAAAAATATTTCGCAGATATTCTGTTTCCGGTGTTGAGTCGGCTGGCAATAACATTTCCTTCCAGTTAAAATTTTCATCATCATTTTCTGTGCTGTTGAAAATATCATCTGCCAGTGGCAATTTATGCTTTCGGTAATTATCGGTTATTTTATTGCGGGCAACTTTGTATAACCAGCCGGTTGCCTGTTCAATAGGCTCGGTATTACCTGCAAACTGGTAAAAAACCTCTTGCAGAATATCCTCTGCATCTTCGGTACTGGCAACCCGTTGCTTAATAAATCCAAACAATCGCTTGCTGATATCCTTTATGGTATTGGTAATATTTTTATTACGCTCTGCCGTCATTTCTATGGCTACTGTCATTGCTTCTTCTTTCTATATTAAGGAAGACGAATGACCGGTATTTATATTTTAAAAAGGGAAAAATATTTTCGGTTAACTGATCAGTAGGTATTTGTCATGTCCTCATCTACACAAATAATATAATCGGCCTTGCCTTTATTTTCGGCCAGCAATTTTTTAATATCTTTTTGAGAAACGGTTGTAATGGTTGCATACTTCAAATCTGGTTGTTTTCTTTTCAGATACCAGTTTATACCATCATAATTCTCTGAGTGAAAAGAACCGTTGTAGTGTATAAAAAGATTCCCCGGTTTAAAGTTTTGTAAAATAAAATAAGCCATGGTTGCATCTTTGGTTGCCTGTGCTTTTGGCATGTTGGGTCCACCGTGCCCGCCCATCATTTCCAGCATTTTTATATAGCCGGGCAGTTGTGCATCATAGTCCATTGGTAATGGTGCCATCCATGTTTTTTCTTTGGCCGATAAAGTATCCAGTGCTTCAAAGCCTTTTTTTGAAACCAGCGATGCATAGCGCCTTGGAATATTGGTGGCAACAAACGCCGCTTTTTTTTCTTTGGCAAAATTTACAATAGGGGCATAATCGGTTTTGTAATTGCTCCATAAACGGGCTGCAGAGTCCAGTCCTTTGGCGGTTATTTTACCGGCCAGGTAATCGTTCAGCGCCTGTTGATTATCGGCTTCAAACATTTCGGCACCAAAAGTTAAATTTCGTTTTTCGCTTAAATCCTTTGCTACGGCCAATTCCAGCCAATGAGCAATGGCATTGTTATGAGTTTCGCCAAACAACACAATATCTTTTTTGGCCAGTTGCTTTATCATTTTTTTATAAGATATTTTTTTGCCATCAGCATTATATAAAATGTAAGCTGGCTTTTGCTGAGCAAAAATTATGGTAGTATAAAATAAAACTAATACTATAAGTAAATACTTTTTCATATCTGTATGGTTATTGCTGTAAGGTAAAACGAATCTTTGAGATGAAATGCCGGAATAATTATGAGCGGTGTGAAAAACAGTTTTCAAAAGATTATATTTACAGACTTAACCAATTAAAACACCTTACATGTCATCAACTAAATCCTATGCGGCACAAGCCGCCACAACGCCACTTGTACCATGGACTATTAACCGGAGAGACCCCAAACCACATGACGTACAAATAGAAATTTTATACTGTGGTGTTTGCCACAGCGATTTGCACACAGCCCGCAATGAATGGCATGGTACTGTTTATCCCTGCGTACCGGGTCATGAAATTGTTGGCAGGGTTACAGCAATTGGCAGCGAGGTAAAAAAATTCAAAGTGGGCGATACAGCGGGCATCGGTTGCCTGGTTGACAGCTGCCGGGAGTGCGACAATTGTAAAGACGGACTGGAACAGTTTTGCGCTAATGGCATGGTAGGTACTTACAACGGCAATGAAAAAGATGGCAGTGGAAATACTTATGGCGGCTACAGCAAATCAATTGTGGTACACGAAGATTTTGTTTTGCATGTATCTGATAAATTACCGCTGGAAGCTGTTGCTCCTTTACTTTGTGCAGGTATTACCACTTATTCTCCCTTACGTCACTGGAAAATAGGGAAAGGCCATAAAGTTGCTGTACTTGGTTTGGGTGGCCTTGGTCACATGGGTGTAAAGCTGGCCGCTGCTATGGGTGCTGATGTTACGATGCTGAGTCACACTGCTTCAAAAGAAAAAGATGCCATGCGCCTGGGTGCAAATCATTTTGTGCTTACCAGCGATGCTGAACAGGTTAAAAAAGTAATGGGCAGTTTTGATTTTATTCTGGATACGGTTTCTGCCGATCATGATTATAATTTTTACCTGGGTTTATTGCGTACCAATGGGGTGATGGTTTGTGTTGGTGCGCCACCATCGCCTGCACAAATACCTGCCTTCAATCTTATTTTTGGAAGAAAAAGTGTTGCAGGTTCTTTAATTGGCGGTATTCCCGAAACACAGGAAATGCTGGATTATTGTGCCGAACATAATATTGTAAGCGATGTGGAAGTGATTGCCATGAAAGACATTAATGAAGCTTATGAGCGGATGCTGAAAGGAGATGTAAGGTATCGGTTTGTGATTGATATGGCAACATTATAAGTAATTTAGAATTAGGTTTTAAGCCTTTGTAATATTAAAAGAGAGCTGTCAGGAATGACAGCTTTTTCTTTTTTTCTTACATGCATAATTTGTTTTACTTTAACGTTCAATTAAAACAACAGCATGAGACAGATACTATTTTATGCAATTATTATTTTTTTAAGCACCAGTTGTAGTACCGGAAAATACGCTGCCACCAATAAAATTTATAAACAGCAGGCAAAAGCTTTTGCCAATGAGTTAAAAAAACAACCCGGCTATATTGACAGTGCCATGATGGCCAGCCAATGGGTAGGCACCACCAATTTTGGAATGCGTAAGCCAAATTTTGTAATCATACACCATACTGCACAAACCGCCTGCGATACCACACTTAAAACTTTTACACTGCCCCGCACTCAGGTGAGCGCTCATTATGTTATATGTAAAGACGGAACCATTAACCATATGCTGAACGATTACCTGCGGGCATGGCATGCAGGCAACAGCAAATGGGGAAATGTTACCGATGTGAACAGTGTAAGCATTGGTATTGAATTAGATAATAACGGCTTTGAACCTTTTTCTGAAGCCCAGATAAAAAGTTTATTATCGGTACTTAAAAAACTGAAGCAGGATAACAATATACCTATAGCTAATTTTATCGGCCATGCAGATATTGCTCCAAAAAGAAAAGTAGACCCTAATAAATATTTTCCCTGGCAGCAACTGGCAGCAAATGGTTTTGGTTTTTGGTATGATACGGTAAATGTTAAACTGCCTGAAAACTTTAATGCCATGCAGGGCTTGCGTATCATAGGTTACGACACCAGGGATTCAATAGCTGCCATCAGAGCTTTTAAACTGCATTTTGTACAAAAAGATTCTATACACATACTTACAGATGCAGACAGAAAAATCATTTATGATCTGTATAAAAAATATTAATCTGTTGAAAATAATCAGGCTATCATCCAGGTAATATCTCCTTTTAATAGCTGTACCGGTAAAGGTTTTGAGGTTTTGCGGTTGGCAGCTACTTTTTTTAATACCGCTTCTTTTTCTTTACCATTTACAAGTAACAGTATTTGCTTTGCACGATTTATTAATGGCAGTGTAAAGCTGATGCGGTAAATATTTTTTTCTTTTAGAAATACTTCTTTTGTCAATCGTTTTTTTTCGCTTAATATTTCCGTCCCGGGAAAAAGAGAAGCGGTATGACCATCTGCACCCATGCCAAGTAAGATGAGATCGAAAGCTAATTTTTTATCGCCGGTTATTTCTTTTACGGCAGCTTCATAAGTAAACGCATCTTTTTGCGGTGAGGAAGATACCGGTATGGCAAAAATATTTTTACGTGGAATGGAAATGTGATTAAGCAATACTTTTGAAGCCATATTAAAATTACTTTCGACATTGTTGTGCGATACATATCGTTCATCACTAAAAAAAACAAATACTTTTTTCCAGTTAATATTGTTGCTGAATTCAGGTGTTGCCAGTAACTCGTATAACCTTTTGGGCGTGTTACCACCGCTTAATGCTACGGTAAATTTATCATGCGCTGCAATACTGCGGCTGTATGCAACTGTAAAAAAATGTGCAGCAGCATTGCTCAGCGATTCATATGAATTATAATGAAGCATATAATTAAGTTAGGGATACCATTTTCTGCCATCTTTTTTTAAAAGCTCATCTGCAGCTTTTGGCCCATCGCTGCCGGCTGCATAAAATTTCAGGTCGGGCTTTGTTTGTTTTTGCCAGCTGTTAATAACGGGCATTACAATTTTCCATGCCATTTCTACCTGGTCGTTCCGCATAAATAAAGACGGGTCTCCTGCCATGGCATCAAGCAATAAAGCTTCATATGCTTCGGGCAACTGTTCGGTATAACTTTCCCGGTAGGTAAAATCCATTTCCACATTTTTCAATTTCATTTCCAGTCCGGGTACTTTACTTTCAAACCAAAGGCTTATTTCATTATCGGGCTGTATGGAAATGATAAGCCTGTTTGCATTACAATCGTCTTTAAAGAGTTTATGTTTTGTGTTTTTAAATTGCACCACAATTAGCGATGTTTGTTTGGATAAACATTTACCCGTACGTAGGTAAAAAGGAACGCCTTGCCAACGCTGGTTATCAATAAAAAAGTTACCTGCAAAATAGGTTTCTGTGAGGGAGGCAGGAGCAACATAATCTTCTTGGCGGTAGGCAACCTGCTTTATGTTTTTTACAGTTCCTTTTGAGTATTGTGCCCGTATAATATTTTTAGTTACGGTTGTTTTTGTAAAGGGCCTGATTGCCTTCAGTACCTGCAGTTTTTTATTCCTGATTTCGTTAGCATCCATTTTTTTTGGAGCTTCCATACCTACAACACAAAGCAGTTGCAACAAATGATTCTGTATCATATCCCTGATGGCGCCGGCCTGTTCGTAATAACCTGCACGTCCGACCACGCTTACAGTTTCAGCAACCGATATCTGCACATGATCAATAAAATTTTTATTCCACAGGGGCTCAAATATATAATTGGCAAAACGAAACACCATCATATTTTGTACAGTTTCTTTACCCAGGTAATGATCAATGCGGTACAACTGTTTTTCGGAAAAACGTTTCAATAAAAACGCATTTAGTTTTTTAGCTGTTTGCAAACTGCTGCCAAAAGGTTTTTCTATAATGATGCGGTCTGTTTCTTTTTGAGGAGCAATTTTATTTTTATATAATTCTTCGGCGATGGTTTCAATAAAACGGGGAGATACAGAGAAATAAAATAACCGGTTAAGCCGCTGCCCTGTATTTTGGTCATGCCCTTTTAATAATGTATCCAACGAAATATATAAGGCTGCATTGGTAAAATCGCCCCGCAGGTAATGGATATGATTGCTGAACTCCTTCCAGGCATTTTTATCTGCCTTGCCCGAACGGCTGAATTTATTGATGCCTTCCAGCAGGTGTTTTTTGTATGCTTCAGCATTTGTTGTTCCATGGTCAATTGCAGTTATAAAAAATTTTTCCGGCAGGTTGTCTGTAAGATAAAGATTATACAATGCCGGTATCAATTTGCGCCAGCACAGGTCTCCGCCGGCACCAAAGATGATGATGGATTGTGGAGCGATATTATTTTTTTGCATGGTTAATATTTATTTCCAGTCTGTATGAAAACTGCCTGGTGTATCTGTGCGTTCATAGGTGTGTGCACCAAAAAAATCGCGTTGTGCCTGTATTAAATTGGCTGGCAAGGTTTGTGTGCAAAAGGCATCAAAATAATTCAGCGACGCTGCAAATGCAGCCAAAGGAACTTTATGTTTCATGCCAATGCTGAAAACTTGCTCTACAGCCGTTCTCAGGTTCTTCAAGGTATCAATAAACATAGGCGAATGAATGATATTAGTAAGAGAACTGTCTTCGAGATATGCTTTACGTATTTTATTTAATAAGGAAGAACGGATGATACAACCTCCCTTCCATATCCTTACAACTTCTGCAATGTTTACCTGGTAATTATATGTTTTTGATGCCTCGTGTAATAAATGTAATCCCTGTGCGTATGCAAGAATGAAAGCAAATTGCAAAGCATCTTTACAATTATTTACTAATTCATCTTTATCAACAGCAATTGTATTTTTTATCGAAGTATATTTTTCTGCAGTTGCCACTCTCTCTTCTTTCATAGCAGAAAGATAGCGCATGCTTACTGCGGCATCTATCACCGGTATCGGAACATTCAGGTCCATTGCACTTTGGCTGGTCCACATACCGGTGCCTTTTTGTTTGGCTTTATCCAGTATCATATCAACCAATAAAGAATCCGTTTTATCATCCTTTTTTAAAAAAACATCAGCCGTAATTTCCATTAAGAAACCCTGTAGCCCGGTATTGTTCCAGGCGGTAAAAGTTTGCTGCAATTCATTGTTTGATAAGCCTGCAGCATTTTTTAACAGCCCATACACTTCACTTATTAACTGCATCATGGCATACTCAATACCATTATGTACCATTTTTGTATAATGGCCTGCTGCACCATTACCAATGAAAGTAACGCAGGGCCCGTCTGCTGTTTTAGCAGCAATGTTTTCCAGTATATTTTTTACTACATTAAAACTTTGTTCATTACTGCCGGGCATCATGCTGGGGCCAAATCTGGCACCTTCTTCGCCACCACTTACACCCATGCCCATAAAATGAATTCCACTTTGTTGCAGCTGTGTATATCGCCTGTCCGTATCTGTAAAATGAGAATTGCCGCCATCAATCACAATATCATCTCTTTGTAAAAAGGGAACAAGTTCCGCAAGTACAGCATCAACAATTTTTCCGGCGGGTATCAGCAACATTATTTTTGCAGGTTTCTCCAGGTTGTTTACAAGTTCCTGCAGACTTGCAGCAACTGTAACAGGCTTACCTGTTCCTTCGGTAGTCAGGCGTTGTTGCTGTGCAACATCACGATCATAACCACAAACAGAAAAACCATGGTCGGCAATATTCAATACCAGGTTTCTTCCCATGGTACCAAGGCCAATCATACCAAATTGTGCTTTTTCCATAATTTTTTTTATTACCTGAAATACTTTCCAACAACCGGAAGCTTTGCCAGTTCCTTTGCCTCAATCCTGCTGACAAACCACGTAAAGAAAATAAAAAATACCAGGCCGGTACCTAAAGAGAAAAGTAAAGAAGCAGACACCCACTTTACAAGTCCCAGGTGTATAAAGTAAATAAGTACAACCAGCGTTAAATAGGCCATCAGTTTTTTTACAGGGTAAGGCACAGGATAATATTTTTGACCCAGCCAATAACTGCTCAGCATCATAAACAGGTAACAGCTAAAAGTTGCAATGGCTGCACCCGTATAATGCAGTTTGGGAATAAGCACAATATTAAGCACAACCGTAATTACGGCACCGCCAATGGTTATTAAAGCGCCTATCGTATTTTTATTGGTTAGTTTATACCAAACACTCAGGTTATAATAAATACCCAGGAAAATATTGCCGAGTGCCAGTAAAGGCACTACTTCCAAACCTTCGGCCCAACGCTTATTTGCAAAAGTTATAAATACCCATTTAAAGGCATCTAAAAATAAACCGATGAATAAAAACATAAAGCAACAGGCAATCACAAAAAACTTCATCACCCGGGCATAAGTTCTTTGTGCGTTTTCGTCTTTGCTTTTATTAAAGAAAAAAGGCTCGGCTGCCATACGAAAAGCCTGTATCATAATGGTGATGAGTAATGCTATGCGGAAGATGTTTGCAAAAATACCCAGTTCATGATCGGCCTGTTGTTGCGGCAGATCAACCACATGGCGGTAAATTAAACGGCTTAGTACATCGTTCACCATTCCGCCCAGGCCTACAATAATGAGTGGTGCACTGTAACGCATCACTTCTTTCCAAAGCGAAAAATCGAAACGGATTTTTACCTGCCTGATTTCTTTTGATAGTACCAGTAAAGTAAAAAGACTGCCGCAAAGATTACCCAGCAGGTAATAGCCAAGGCCAATATCTTTATTATAAATATTTCTTAAAAAATTATCAGGATGTGATTGTAATATTTTTGGAACAACTCCCAGAAAAAAAATAACAACACAAACATTAATAACAATGCCGGCCACTCTTGCAAAGGCATAGCGCTTTGGCCTGTTCTCCTGCCGTAATTTGGCAAAGGGTAATGTATTTAAATTATCAACCGCAATAATGGCAATCATCCAGAGTATATAATCGGGATGTTGATTAAGATCAGCAACATTTATAAGTGAATTTTTACAAAACAATAAAATAACAGTAAACAATATACTGCTGAATAAAAGCGAAAGCGAAAGTGTGTTGTATAGTTTTTGTTTGTCGTGGGTTTGAGAAAAACGAAAATAGGCCGTTTCCAAACCATAGGCATACAGCACATTTAAAAACGGGATGATGGTGTACACCTGCACCAGGTCGGCAGTTTTTTCGGGCATGGCAATAAAGAACGGCAATGCCATGTTCATTAAATACCCCAGGAAACGGCTGGCAATGGTAGGTATGCCATACCATAATGTTTGTCCTGCTAATTTTTTAATGCCGCTCAATGATATTTTAAATTTAGATTCAAATTTACCTTTATAATTTTAATAATCTTTTAAATTAAACAGGGTGGAGGTTAATTACAAAAAATTTATCTTTACAAAAAAAGTATAGCATGAAAAAACTGAACATTTTTATTTTTTTAATTGTCTCTTATTCAGCTTCATTAGCACAATCACGAATCAACACGGTAGAGTATCAAAAAATAAACCGGGATGCTATTGTCAACGAAATTCCTTTTCCGCAGAACCTGGTTGCCAAAGCTATTGAAGACAGCCTGGAAAGAATGGGTTACAAGGGTAAAGACAGT
>JANMWP010000501.1:0-9714 GCA_031394065.1 Chitinophagaceae bacterium | reverse complement strand
TATCTACATCGCCGCAAACTTTTGGCCACACAGGTTATACAGGCACCTGTGTTTGGGCCGATCCAAAGTACAATATGCTTTTTGTTTTTTTAAGTAACCGCGTTAATCCCGAAGGAGGCGAAAACACAAAATTGCTGAAGTTGAATGTGCGTACCAATATTCAGGAAGCAATTTATAAGGCCATGGGTTTATAGGTTAGGGTATCAATAAACCAGCAGCCCAAAGCAGATTATTTTCAGTTTTAAAATACTTTGCCTTTAACTCCTGCAATTTTTGCAAAGCCTCCAATGCTTTATTTTCCCTTGCATTTATTAAAAACAAAGAACTTTCACCGGCCTGGAACCTGATCTCTTCACCCCGTTGTAAAATCTGGTAGTTTTTATAAGCCTTTTCCTGCAAAACAACCTGGCTTTTTAATGCAAGCAATTCATTAAAATAAGTTCTCACCTTATTTTCAATCAGCTGCATCTTTTGTCCCTGTTGTAATTGTGTTTCTGTTATTTTTAATTTTGCTTTCCGGTACTCCCCTCTTCCCTCCGATAAACGAAGCGGAATACCCAATGATAATCCATATTGAAAATTATTTTCGAACAAAGGGCCGGTAGTAGCTGTCTTTAAAATCTCATATCCCTTACCCAATTGATTATACCGAAAATTTACTGTGGGTAACAGTTCCTGAAATTTCAATTTCTTATCTACCCCTAATGCATTGAGTTTATAATTATACATCATCAACTCCGGATGACTTTTTATGGCTGAGGTCAATAAATTATTCAACTCGGGTAAAGCAACTGTTTCTATGTTTAAAGTTTGCAGATCTTCCTCCGGAATAATATTTGTTGAAAGATTGTATGGCTGTGTACCTGCTGTCCAGAGAAATACCGAAAGATCCAGCGTTGTATTTTGAAATTCAAGCCAGGCCTGGCTTTTTTGTAACTCAAAACTTTGTAATTGCACAAGGGCCTCAGCTGTGTCAATAGCCGGCCTATCGCCAAGGCGGTAAGCTGTTTTAACCAGTTGCACTCTTTTTTCATTAACAACAACAGCATCACTTATGGTTTTATAAACCTGGTATTGCTGTACCCATGTCCAGTAAGTTTTCACAGCATCCAACAACAGGTTGTTGAGTATATTTCTTTTTTCAATAGCAGAAGCATCCCGAAAAATTTTTGCTGTTTGCAATGCAGCCCTTCTTTTATCCATTAACAGGTTTTTAGCCAATGGTACACTAATGCCTATATAACTTGTTTTGCCTTTTGTTTCTTCGGGATCTGTGCGGTTGCCCGACAGGTATTCCAATCCGGCAGTTACTTCCACTCCAAACCAGGTTGGTATCGAAAGTTCGGGCCGGTTATAATAATAGTAGTTTGTTCCGTCAAAGGTTTTCTCTGCTGTTTCATTTGCTAAAACAGGGTCAAACATGCCCCTGGCAATGGTTACATCTGCCCTGGCTTTTTCAATAAAAATATCGGCCTGCTTTGCAATGGGATGAAATTTTTTTACAATTTCCATCAACTGTTTAGCTGATAAGGTTTGTAAAGAATCGGGTTGCGGCAATCTTTCCTGTGCATTTGCAGCAATTGAACCAATCAACAATACAAACGATATAACACAATTTAAAAGTTTCATTTTTTTTCTGTTGTTTTCAGTTCTTCCTTTTTATAATAATCCGGCGGAAAGCCATTGATATTGCGCCAAAGCTCAAACCATACCGGCACATTGTTTAATAAAGTGATTCCCTGTGCGCCAGCACCTATCTTTAATTCTTTTGGCCATGGTTTATCCTTAGCATCTTCCTGTACAATCACCCTGAATTTACCATTCGTACTTACATTACTTTCAACAGCCACAATCTCACCGCCAAAAGTACCTGATGATGCTTTTGGCCAGCCACTAAATACAATTGCCGGAAAACCATCAAAAAGAAATCGCACTTTTTGTCCGGGTGCAATCAACGGCAAATCAAGGGGCTGCACATACATTTCCACAGCATACTGAATTTTATCGGGCACAATCTCAGCAATCATCTCCCCTTCCTTTACAAATTCTCCAATACCAGCCTTTTGTGCTTTTACAATTTGACCACTTTGAGATGCCATAATACAATACATGCCATTTCTTATATTATAGCTGGCGTATTGATTTTGAAGTTTTGCAATATCAGACTGGCCACTTGCAATTTGGGTGAGGGATTGAAATTGATCACCCTGCGCCTTGGTTACTTTTTCAACATTCTCCTGTTGTAAAGCACTCATCTCAATTCTTGTTATAGTAAGATCCTGTTTACTGTTTGCCAGTTTGTTCTCAGCTATTATTTTCTTTGCCTGTGCATTTTGAAATTGCTGATTGCGGGTCTCCAGCTGTGTTAAGGACACCAGCCCGCTATCGTACATGGCTTTCTGGCGATTGTATTGTTTACTACCGATAATGAAATCATTGTTAGCTGCAACTGTTTCAGCGCTGTCTGCCTGTACTTTTAATTGCAACTGGTTCAGTTTATTCAGCAACTGGTTCAGTTTTAACTGAAGTCCAGAATTAATAGCACCTATCTGCTGATCTGCAACGCCCACTTTACTTTTATAATATTCAACAGATAATTCTTTACCTGCTAATTGTTCTTTGGTGCGTTGCAACAGGTTCGGATCCAGGTAATCAGTTTTTACTTCTGTTAGCTGCACCAATGTATCACCAGCCTTTACATAATCGCCTTCCTTAACATGCCATTTCATAACCCTTCCGCCGATAATGGTGTTCACCTGTTGTGGCCGCTGGTCCTGGTACAATGTTGTAACAGTTCCTTTTGCACGGATGTTCTGTGTCCAGGGCAGAAATAAAAATATGATAAATACCAATATACAGATCAAGAACCAAGTTTTTACTTTACTGTTCTTGTTGTACTGATAAATATGTGTGTATGATTTTATTTTAGTGTTGTTCATTATTAATTTCTTTTTAACTGATTGATGATTGGGTTTCAATTCTGCCCTCTTCAATGATTATCACTTTATCACAAAGCCCTGCAAATTCTTCATCATTACTCACTACCACCAGTGTTGTATTTTCAATTTGAGTGAGCAATTGAAAAATCTGTTGCCTGTAACTATTTTCCGAATCTTGCCATGGCTCCTCTAGCAGAAGCAGGCGGGGTTTACCAGCCAGTGCCCGTACCAATAATATTTTATGCACCACATTCCGGGGCAATCTTTTACCTGTAGGATCCAACATGGTATCAAATCCGTTCTTTAATGTTGCAATAAAATCATTTAATCCGGTTTTTGCTGCCAGATCAATTACTGTTTGCATGGAAATACTTTCATTACCGAAAGAAATATTTTCCCATACGGTTCCATTAAAAATATCCTGCTGGTTGATCAGTACACCTATTTGCGATCGCACCGAATCTAAATTATAGTTTCCCAACGGCACATCATTCAGCAACATCGAACCATTAAAACCGGTATAGGCACCTGCCAATATCCGCAACAGGGTTGACTTGCCGGAACTGTCTTTCCCCTGTATGCAAATTTTTTCAT
This sequence comes from Chitinophagaceae bacterium, assembly GCA_031394065.1. GTDB lineage: Bacteria > Bacteroidota > Bacteroidia > Chitinophagales > Chitinophagaceae > Ferruginibacter. The sequence goes on along the minus strand of JANMWP010000501.1, from coordinate 6,181 downwards.
TGGGTAGCAACTCTAAATTAATATTCGACAAAACTTCGTTTTCGTTATTATAACTGAAACTCAGGTTCTTTAACTCCAGCTTTAAACCTTTACCGGTTTCGGCTAAATTAACAGAACCGTTTGCTTCCATTGGTTTATCTGTAAGATTTGCTATCTTTTCTACGGATGTTAGTGTGTCATACACACTGCCCATATTCATGATCAGTTTTTCAACTGAATTCAACACCAGCAGTATGATAATTTCTGCTGCAATAAACTGCCCGATATTTAATTGCTGGTTAACCAGCAGTAATGTGCCCACAATAAGCATGGCTGCAGTGATTACCGTTTTAAAAATCACCAGTACATGGTACTGCAATTTTAATATCCCGAAGTGCCTGTTACGGGCATCCAGGTATTGCGTTACTTCGTCGTCGGTTTTTTGAAGATGGAAGTCATTGCTTTTAGCCAGCTTAATTGATTTGATTATCCGGGCAGTTTCCTGTAGCCAGCCGGCAACCCTGTATTTGTAATTACTCTCCTCAATACTGGTTTCAAGCGCTTTGTTGCCGGTATAACGCAATATGAGCCATAATAAAAGAATGAGTACAAAACTAAACAGTATGAATGCCGGATGGTAAAATGACAACAAAACCAGCCCGAAAATAATCTGGATACTGGCAGTTGGAATATCAAGCAAAATCTTGGATAAACTTTTTTGCAAAACCGGAACATCAAAAAAGCGGTTGATCAATTCAGGTAAATAAAGATGGTCTACTTTTTTAAGATCGAGTTTTGGAATATGTTCAGCAAATGCAAAAGCGTAGCGTACAAATATTTTTTGCTGGATCTTTTCGATGATCTTCATCTGGTTTACCTGCATAATGCCTGCTGCCAGCACACCGGCAACAACCAAAACAATCAGTATAATCAATGATGCCCTCATTGAAGCTCCTAATACAAAACCAATAATGGCCTGTATACCAAGTGGCAGTGAGAGCTGTATCAATCCATTTAATATGGCATAAAAATAAACAGCAGTAATTTCTTTACGTTCCAGTTTTACCAGGTTCAATATCCTGGCAACCGGACTTAACTTTGTTGGCATTGAATAAAATTTTGTTAATCAGTTAGTAAAAATACAGCCCTACATCGTCAGAACTGTAAACTAATGTAAAAAAAATGATTAACAGAAATCGGGTGGAGGCGTAAGTTTTTCGAAACAGGGTGAAGGCATAATGCTTTCAGCAAGGTGAATTTGAGTAAGCGATTTTACAGTCAAATCAAGATTTATATTGTATAAAGAAATGAATTCTTTGAATGATTTTTTATCGTCTTTATCTGTTTTCTTTTCTTCGCTGATATCCAGCACAATAGCCTGCTCATTACCCCATATGGATTGTATGGTAGGTAAGGTTTGTACTACCGTAAAAAGAAGTAATATAAAAAAAGCGATTTTTTTCATTGAAGCGCAAAACTAATTGCCCTGACTAACATAAACAAGCCCCAATTGTTTGATAAATGTAAAATTTTGGGGTTCTGGCAGCTAAAGTTCCTCCGAACTCTCCGGCAAATGATCATACTCCCCCTTAATGGCATAGTAACCAAATATCATCAACCCAATGGCAATGGGTGTAAAAATGGTGATGATGATTATCCAGGGAACAGGATTATTAATATCTTTTGTACCACCAATACTTATATTATGTACGGCACTCTTTACTAAAAAAAAGATAATAACCGGAGCCAGCAGCATCCAGATAAGTCCCATTATTTTTTTAACGGCCCCCTCCAAACCTCCCCCGAAAGGGGAGGCTTTTACAGACCCTGCTGATTTTGTAAACTTTTCCATTTTTTAATCGTTTATGTCTTTATCAATTTTATTGGTAAGATACAAAGCACCGATGATAAAACACAAAGCTGCAACCCCAATAGGATACCAAAGCCCAACAAGCGGATCTTTTGTAAATGTTGTTGCCAATAATGTTGCAATAAAAGGCACCAATCCACCAAAAACACCATTGCCAATATGATAAGGCAGGCTCATTGATGTGTAGCGGATCTTTGTTGGGAACAGCTCTACCAAAAACGCTGCAATGGGGCCGTAAGCCATTGTTACAAAGATTATCATTATCCAAACAAGAAAGATGAATTTCCATTTTAAGGAGTTATTGAGTTGAATATTTGAATAGGAAGGTTTTGAATCCGGGATTTCTGTAAGAAAGAATTGTGTACTATCAACTAAAGCACTCAATGGCGGATAAATTGTAAGACCTTCTGTTGGTATTAAAGTATCACTCTTCTTTTCTGTAAACTTATTTCCATTAAACTCCCAATCTGCATCTTTATGATTGATGATTACAAGTCCTTTCTGTAAGTTGAATGATGTATCGCTTTTCACTGTTGAACCTATTAATGACAATTCCGATCCCTTATCATTTTGTATTGCCCACTCCTTTGCATTTGCATCTTTTAAAAAAGTATTAAATATCGGCCTGTAAAAAATAACCCCCAGTAACATGCCCGTAAGCATGATCCATTTTCTGCCAATCTTATCACTCAACCATCCAAAAAATAAAAAGAATGGAGTGGCCAACCCAATGGCCCACAACAATATTTCCCGGTTCTGCATAAACTCCAGCTTTACCGCATTTTCTAAAAAACTCTGTGCATAAAACTGACCGGTATACCAGATAACGCCCTGCCCCATTACCGCACCAAACAATGCCAGCAAGACCATTTTAAAATTTGCCCTGTGCCCAAAACTTTCCTTTAGCGGATTAACAGATGTCTTGCCTTCTTTTTTTAATGCTGCATACATCGGCGATTCTTTCATCTTTAACCGGATATAAATTGAAAGTGCTACCAGTAAAATAGAAATCCAGAATGGGTAACGCCAGCCACCCCACTCGGCTGTAAAGGCAGCATCGCTCATACTTGTTTTTACCAGCATGATGATGCCCAGTGCCACAAACAAACCCAGTGTGGCCGTGGTTTGTATCCATGCAGTAAAATAACCCCGGCGGTTTGCAGGTGCATGTTCGGCTACATAAGTTGCGGCTCCGCCATACTCGCCGCCCAGTGCAAGGCCCTGTATCAACCTTAATAATAAAACCAATAAAGGTGCTGCCATGCCAATACTTTTATAACCCGGTACCAGGCCAATTAAAAAAGTGGAGCATCCCATTAAAACCAGTGTTAACAGAAAAGTATATTTTCTACCGATGAGATCGCCCAGCCGGCCAAAAACCAAGGCACCAAAAGGACGCACTAAAAAACCTGCAGCAAAAATGGCCAATGTACTTAGTAAAGCTGCTGTTGAATTACCGGCAGGAAAAAACTGCACCGAGATGGTTTTGGCCAACATCCCAAAAATGTAAAAATCGTACCACTCAATTAAAGTGCCCAGCGAGGATGAAAAAATTATTTTACCAATTCCTTTTTCTGTTGCAGCAGCCATGGTTAATTTTATTGAGTTTTTAAACGGAAGTAATCATAAATATATTAAATTGAGATTAAAGTAACACAGGAGATTAATATGAGCTATCCTTATCAAATAACATCTTTAGCACAATATCACGAAGATTATAAAAAAAGCGTTGATGATTCCGAAGGTTTTTGGGGCAGTATAGCCGAAAATTTTCTATGGCGAAAAAAATGGGATAAAGTGTTGAACTGGAATTTTACCGAACCGAAAATAGAATGGTTTGCCAATGCAAAACTCAACATCACCGAAAACTGTATTGACCGGCACCTGGCTACCATGGCCGATAAGCCCGCCATCATCTGGGAACCAAATAACCCCGAGGAAAGAACCAGAACAGTTACTTATGCCCGTCTGCACAAAAGGGTTTGCCAGTTTGCACAGGTATTAAAAAATAATGGTGTTAAAAAAGGCGACCGTGTTTGTATATATATGGGTATGGTGCCCGAGCTAGCTTATGCAGTATTGGGCTGTGCAAGAATTGGTGCCATACATTCGGTAATTTTTGGTGGCTTTAGTGCACAAAGTATTGCCGACAGGCTGGAAGATGCCAGTGTTGAATTTATTGTAACCTGCGATGGGGCTTACCGCGGCGGAAAAGATATTCCCTTAAAAAATATTATTGATGATGCCCTCATTGGCAATAAAACTGTAAAGCGTGTTATTGTTTATACCAGAACAAGAACACCGGTGAGTATGATAAAAGGCCGTGATGTTTGGTGGGAAGATGAAATGGAATATGCTGAGCAGCAACTGGAAGCGGCCCCTTCCCGGCCTTCCCCCGAGGGGAAGGAGCACCGCCTTAGAGAGACTGCCAGGAATTCGACTTATAAACTGTTTAAAGAGTTAAGCCAGCAACATAAAGATAACCCAACGCATGAAGAAAGGATATTGTGGCAAATGTTAAGGGCTGATAAAACAGGCTATCACATCAGGCGGCAGCATATCATAGATGAGTTTATCGTTGATTTTGTTTGCCTGAAAAAAATGCTCACAATAGAAGTAGATGGTGGTTATCACAATACTCCAGAGCAAAAGGAGTATGATGCCGCAAGAACAAAATATTTATCAGACAACGGCTTTACTGAAATAAGATTCACCAATGAAGAAGTAAGGAACAATATCAATGCTGTTATAGAAAAAATAAAAAACAAACTCGACAGCATGCCAGATTCGGATAAAGGCACTAAAAATATTGAGGGTTCAAAAGTCCTCCCCTCAGGGGAGGATTTAGCAGGGGCCGAAGAAATGGATGCCGAAGACCCATTGTTTATTCTTTACACTTCAGGCTCTACAGGCAAACCAAAAGGTGTGGTACACACATCGGCTGGTTATATGATCTGGACCAACTACACTTTTGTAAATGTTTTTCAATACAAACCCGGCGATGTGTTTTTTTGTACGGCTGATATTGGCTGGATAACCGGCCACAGTTATATTGTGTATGGCCCGTTAAGTGCAGGCGGCACCAGTTTAATGTTTGAAGGCATCCCAACCTGGCCGGATGCAGGGAGGTTTTGGGATATTGTAGATAAACACAAAGTAAATATTTTATACACGGCACCAACTGCCATAAGAAGTTTAATGAGCTATGGTTTGGACCCCTTGATTGGAAAAGATCTTTCCTCCTTAAAAATTATAGGCACCGTTGGCGAACCCATTAATGAAGAAGCATGGCATTGGTATGATGAAAATATTGGTAAGAAAAAATGCCCTATTGTTGATACCTGGTGGCAAACAGAAACCGGTGGTTGTTTAATAAGTAACCTTGCCGGTATAACACCTTCAAAACCCAGCTGGGCAACGCTTCCTATGCCCGGAGTAAAACCTTTGCTGGTAGATGAAAATGGAAAAGAAGTAACGGAATCAGATGAACACGGAATGTTGAAAGGCAACCTCTGCATTGCTGCACCATGGCCCGGCATACTCAGAACCACCTGGGGCGATCATGAACGTTGCCGCACCAACTATTTTGCTACTTACCCCAATTTATATTTTACGGGCGATGGTGCATTAAAAGATAAGGATGGTAATTACAGAATTACCGGTCGGGTGGATGATGTGTTGAATGTTAGCGGCCACCGCATTGGTACTGCCGAAGTAGAGAATGCCATTAACATGCATGCTGGAGTGGTGGAAAGTGCTGTAGTTGGCTACCCGCACGATGTGAAAGGACAGGGTATTTATGCCTATGTAATTTATAATGGCCATCATGGAGATGAAGACATGCGCCGGCAGGATATTTTACAAACCGTAACCAGGGTTATTGGCGCCATTGCAAAACCAGATAAAATTCAATTTGTAAACGGCTTGCCAAAAACACGCAGCGGAAAAATAATGCGCCGCATTTTAAGAAAGATCGCAGAAAACGAAACAGAAAACCTGGGCGATACGACCACGTTACTTGATCCGGGAGTTGTTGAAGAAATTAAGAATGGAAAATTATAATTAATCATTTTTAATTTCTTTGAATACATTTTCACAACTGATAATTTTTATTTCGCCTTCCTTGATAATTTTTTTCTCATCATCGGCTTCTGTTTCAAATTTAATTTTATAAATGCCAGCTTTAATTTCGTAAATGGTTTCCTGGTTTTTGGGCAGGATTTTTAGTGATAAAATACCCGCTTCATAAATATTTCCATTTCGCCTGTACAGGCTTACCAGCAAAGGTTTTCCTGTTTAATTTTTAATTGTAAAATCAGTTATATTTTTAAT
>JANMWP010000480.1:0-1533 GCA_031394065.1 Chitinophagaceae bacterium | reverse complement strand
ATCTGCAGGCAAGGTTCTGTCTATAATTACTTCAGCAAAAATTATAGATTCATTTGCCAGGCTTTTCATCATGAAATTTTGCAAAGGCCAAAAAGTTTCTTCGGGAAAAGAAACTGTGCCCAATCCATCCTGGTTGGTAACCATTACCAGTTCATAGTTTAGCTCCTCTGCAATCTTACGCAGGTAATAAAACATATAGGGATAAAATTCCAGCTTGCTGAAATCATCTAATTGATAAGTTGGCGGCGCTTCTTTAATTAAAGTTCCATCTCTGTCAATAAATAATATTTTCCTTACCCCCTGCCCCCCTGACGGGGGATTGAGAAGCTCACGGTTTTTTGTGTCCATATTTTTTCATTGTGTTTATTAGTATTTCATTTTCTTCTGGTGTGCCGATGCTGATGCGTAAGCAGTTTTGGCAGCCGGTTTCTTTGCTTCGGTTACGAACTACAATTTCGTTTGCAGCCAGGTATTGATAAAGCTGATCTGCATCATCAACCTTAATTAAAATAAAATTGGCGTCGGATGGATAAACAGTTTTTACAAAAGAAAAACTGTTGAATTCATTTATCAGTATTCCTTTTTGCTGCACCACTTCTTTTATCCATTCATTAACCTGTTGTGTATTTTGAAGTGCCTCCAGCGCCAGCTGCTGAGAGGCTTCGTTGATATTATACGGTGGTTTCACTTTATTAAACAGGTCAATGATATCCAGTGATGCAAAACACAAGCCCAGCCGCAATGCCGCCAGCCCCCATGCTTTGGATAAGGTTTGCATTACAATCAGGTTGGGATACTCCATTAATTCCTGGATAAAGGTTTTTTGTTTTGAATAATTGATATAGGCTTCGTCAATAATAACAATACCCGGAAAATTATTCAACAGCAATTCCACATCGGCCCGGTTCATATTATTACCGGTTGGGTTATTGGGCGAACAGATGAATAATAATCTTGTGTTGCCATCTGTTGCATGCGTGATACCATCTACATCTAATTGAAAATCTGTAGTAAGATTTACTTTTCGTATTTCAACATCATTAATATCAGCATTAACTGCATACATGCCATAAGTAGGCGGACAAATAATTACATTGTCTTTACCGGGGTTACAAAAAATGCGATAAGCAAGGTCAATAATTTCATCGCTGCCATTACCAATGCAGATATTTTCAGCAGGCACTCCTTTAATTCTTGCCAATTGAAATTTTAATTGCCATTGCAAAGGATCGGGATAGCGGTTATAACTCACCCCCAATGGCGAACCGTATGCATTTTCATTGGCATCTAAAAATACCGAGGCCTTACCCGTAAACTCATGCCGGGCAGAAGAATAAGGTTTTAGATTTTTGATATTATCCCGTACTAAATTGCTGAGTTCAAATTTCATGTTCAATTATTTATTTCATTTAACCTGATGCTGATTGCGTTTTTATGTGCTATCAATCTCTCTGCGGCAGCCATTGTTTCAACAGCCATTCCAATATTTTGTATCCCATCTTTACTTATCTGCTGAAATGTTATTTTTTTAAC
>JANMWP010000474.1:0-3681 GCA_031394065.1 Chitinophagaceae bacterium | reverse complement strand
TAATTATTGGACTTTTCATTTTCTAATAATTTTTTTGTTGCCAGGATACTATTTTTCATTAAATTGCCACATGAAAAATCGTTTCCTGGCAACAAGGCATTAAAAGTCCTATAATGCGCCTTATATTAAATTGGCACACAGCCAACGCAAAAGAATAAAAAAATAAACCCGTGCCACTACGGAGCGAAGATTGAAAATATAGGTTATGGAGGATAAATTTGAACTTACTATGGAAGAGAGTGAATTCAGAGATTTAGCAGTAAATAAAATTATATTTTTAGAGGCTAAATTATCTGCTTTAGAGTACATGGTTTTTTCTGAATTTGAAAGAAACCCAAATATCAATATTTCAGGACTGAAAGCGATTTTTGAAGAGCATTATAATTCTTGTTGTATTGCTCTATCTGAGCAGATGAAACAGAAATACAAATTTCGCCGTTAACCGGCGATGCTCCGCAGCTTTTTATTTTTTTATTCTTTCCTGAACACATGGCTATCACACGGTTGGCGTTTACTTTAAACTTACGCCAACAGCTAACCAAAATAACATAAGGGCTAATTATAGGCGTTTTTAATTTATAATAATTTTTGTGTTGCCATGATACGATTTTTTACTAAATTGCCACGGTAAAAAATCGTATCATGGCAACAAGGCATTAAAAAGCCTATAATTAATCGTTATGCTAAATTGGCGCACAAGCCTACATAATGTATTTAAGAAAAACCTTTGCCACTGGCGAAGATAAAAGCGAAGATTATGAGTGAATTTAACTTAGACCCAAAAGTACCATTCTTACAGTTTGAAAACTTAACGAGTGAGGAATCAATGAAGAGAAATATTGTAGCCCTTACAGCAGCAATTCATGTTTTATACAGCCTGCTTAATGATGAGCAAAAATCTATGTACGGAAATTTATACCCAGACAAATACTCTAAGGTTTCGAAAGAAGTGTATAAATAGTGTTCGAAAATTCTGCATTCTCCTTACGTTTTATTAATGTTTCGCCGTTGAGCGGCGATGCTCCGCAGTTTTTTTTCTTAAACACATTCACAAAACCTCTGCACATCTTTGCACAAAGGCCAACCAAAGTAACATAACGTATTTTCATTATAAGCAATAAATCAAAACATAACTAACTGATAACCAACCTTAATATTTAGCTATAACTGAATGTTATGTTAACCTATGCCCTTTACATACCCCTTTGTTTACAATTTTAAGCTGTAATTTAAAATTGATTCACCCAAAATACTTTACAGCATCTTAATTTTAAAAATAAGGTTGATAATCAATACAATAACCCATTTGCACCCCGTTGGCATACCTATGCACACCCGTTGCTTACGTATGCAAACCCCGTATGGATACCTATGCCGATACGTGCAGTAACCCACTCAAACCCGTTTACCTACCTATGCAAACCCGTTTACCAACCTGGTAACACCCGTTCCTGAACCCATGCATACCCCGTCTACATACCCCTAAATACCCGTTGGCCACCTATGTACACCCGTTGCTACACGGGGTAACCATAGGTCAGCAACGGCATTTTACCCCTTAAAATGCATAAAAAATACCCTGCCAAAGCAAGGTATTTAATTACATATCAATCATTTACATCAAAATGCGGCTTTTAAGGCGTGGGTGGTGTATCATCGTCGCCGGTGTTGTCGTTGGTTTTAAAAAATGGCAGCAGGTCGTCGTATTTGCTTTCCCATCCTGCGCCGGGTGCTGTGGTCATTTTGTACTTGGTAAATCTGTAATCGTCCTGGGCACCTTTAAAGGCATCATAATCGTGGGTAATGCGAACGTTATTGCAGATATTATCTGCCTCATTCATTTTTGAAATAAAGCCTGCCATAAAAGTACGGTCTGCCCAGTCGGCAGTCACCTCAGCATAATCCACATCGGGGCAGTCTAAATGTGGCTGGTTGGCATGATACTCCAGTGTTTTTTGCACCACCAGTTTGTTTTGCTCCGATATGCTGCCAAATTTTTGGCGCTCTTCGGGTGTAAGGTTCCTGGATTTACCGGTTAAAACAGCCAGGATATCTACCCAGGCTTTGTTAACTGTGTCTATTTCAGCCTGGCCAAAATGGTCGTTGTTAAGGTTGCTAATTGGCATGGTTTAAAATTTAATTATTAAAAAATAAAATACACGATGTAAAAAGGATTTGGTTACGGCTTATGGAAGGATACCGGATTTAATTTTATAAAAATATAATTTACAAATGAATTATGCAATACCCTAAAGTGATACTATTTTATACAAGATACCTTATATAACATACTAGCATTGCAGGGTTGTCAACCTTTCAAAGGTTATTGCAGAGGGTTGTCAACCCTTGGAAACGCTGTAAAAAATATTATCTTAGTAGCATGCCTATACCAAATAAATATTTAGCTGATTTTGAAGAGGATAGTATATATCACATTTATAACCGCACAAACAACAAAGAAAAACTGTTTTTAAGTGATGATAACCGGGTTTACGCACTGGCGCAAGTGTTCCCTTCCCAAATGTTTAAATTTAAAACGTAAAGATTACGGGATCACTTGATGCCTCTTCAATTTTGCCCCGATTGTATTGGGGAGTTATGGAACGGCAACAGCATCGTAACCGTGCTTTTTTTTATTAATAACCGAACATTTGCTTCTTAAATTTCAGCATTTGTTTTTCAAATACCGGATACAATCCGGGTAGATTAAAAGTCACAAGTGGTCCCATCATTATTTCGATAAAAGACAAACATTGTACACGGGAACACTTGCGCTAGTGTGGGGGGTGTGCAATTGGGGCATGACGTTGAAACAATCATCAGCAGTGTGTCTTGTCCTGAAATAGGTTGACACAAAATCAACCAAAAATGTGTTGTTGTTGTTCTTTTGTACTGAAATGAGTTAATTCTTCTTTAGCTTTTTTTGTTAACTTTACTTTGTTATGAGGCAACGTATTTATATTGACACTTCCGTTATTGGCGGTTTTTTTGACGATGAATTTGAGGAACATACAAGGCTCTTGTTTGACAGGATTCAGAACAAGGACTTTGATATTTATTTTTCTGAGGTTAACGAAACCGAATTAATATTAGCACCTCAGGAAGTACAAGATGTAAAGCTATTGATTCCAGCAGATTGTTATAAATATTTAGAGTTAAACGATGAAGCAAAACAATTAGCTGAAACCTATATTAGCGAAAGAGCATTAGGAAAAGCAAGTCTCAATGATGCTTATCACATTGCAATTGCATCAGTAAACAGGCTTGACTGTTTAGTAAGTTGGAACTTCAAACACATAGTAAACTATGACAAAATAAAATTGTTTAACTCAATCAACATGAAATTGGGTTATCCATTGATAGATATTAGGACACCTTTAGAATTTTTAAAAGATGAAAACGATAACTGAAAAAAAATTTGATACTGTAAAATTCTTTAGAGCAATCAAAGAAAAGTTAGCTGCAAAAATGGCTGGCATGACATTGGAGCAACAAAAAGATTTTTTACGTCAGGTACGAGAAGGGAAGATCAAAATTGCGTAGGAGCATACTCATAACATTTTTTGTTATCCTTCGCTCCTCTTGGCATCTTCGCCAACTACCAAAATGAGCCTCTCAAATACGCCTCAACTTAAAACTCATTGAAAATCAACAATCTATAACCATTTCATCTCAAGAAAT
>JANMWP010000095.1:0-2514 GCA_031394065.1 Chitinophagaceae bacterium | reverse complement strand
CTGGTTTGTGTAAGCAGACTTACGGTTGCTATTTTGAAGAAACCATTGTGATTTGGTAATTTGTTAATGAGTTGATTTTAACATTAACCTCACGGAGTATCAAAAAATTTTGCCAGTATATCTTTTATAGATGGGTAGGTATTTTTTATAGGTTCCTTAATATCCAACGTCTTCACCCATTTCACTTCAGTAATATCTTCTGCGGTTTGTGGTTTTAATATTTGGGTAGATGAACAGGTCATATAATACCAGTGCGATACCTTTAAAAAATGTTTGCCAAATGCATCATACACATGATAAGTTTCGCCAACTTTCTTTTTTAAGTGAAGATTTTTTACACCCGTTTCTTCCGTTACTTCTCTCACCGCACATACTTCTTCCTTTTCCCCTTTTTCAATCTTGCCCTTTGGTAAATCCCATTTCCCCAGGCGGTTAATAAAAAGAATTTCCTTTTTATCATTCTGTACAATACCACCGGCAGCTTCAATTATTTTAAAATTTTTAAAGAAGGTTTCTTTTAGTTTGTCAAGATCCGTATGCCACAGCACACCCGCATGAAACTCATCTTTCTTAATTTCATGTAACATAGATTTGATAGCCCTTGGCGATATTTCATCAACAAAAACAGCATCTGGATGATGTAGTATTTCATTCAGTTCTTTATCAATTTCGTTACAAAGAATCACACGTTTATTGCCGAAGTAAATATTGATGTACATAGAGGTTAATAGTTAATGGTTGATAGTTCATTGCTGGCTTAAATTCCTAATTCTCAATTCCTAATTCCTAATTACCTTCGTGGCATGACTAACGAAAAAGCCGTAGCTGAAAAGCTTTTACAAATTAATGCAATTAAATTAAGTCCGCAAGAACCCTTTACCTGGGCAAGCGGATGGAAAAGCCCTATTTATTGCGATAACCGCAAGGTTTTATCCTTTCCTTACATCCGTGATTTTATTAAAAGTGAAATGGCCGGCATTATTTTTGAAAAATTTCCGACGGCTGAAGTGCTTGCCGGTGTTGCCACAGCAGGCATAGCCTGGGGAGCCATGGCAGCCGATCAGCTAAAGTTGCCCTACATTTATGTTAGGCCAAAACCCAAGGAGCATGGCCTCGGCAATCAGATTGAAGGGAATCTTGAAAAAGGCCGGAAAGTATTGGTTATTGAAGACCTCATCTCTACCGGAAAAAGCAGTTTACAGGTTTGTGAAGTGTTAAAAGCAGCCGGAGCAGAAGTGATTGGTATGGTTTCTATTTTTACTTATGGATTTGAAATTGCTGATGCTGCCTTTAAAGCAGCCAACATTCCGTATTGTGCGCTAACTAACTATCAAACATTAATAAGCATGGCACTTGAAAAAGGGATGATTGCTGCAGAAGAACAAAATGCCTTGTTAAATTGGAGCGCTGATCCGGCCAATTGGAAAGGAATTTAATAACTTTAAGCTGTTTTAATTAAAATTGAAACCAATGAAAGCATTTTCACTTAGTTTACTGGCCATTTTTTGTTTTGGAACGGTAAGCTTTGCTCAATATCAGCAAACCCAGAAAGTTTCGGGTAAGGCAGTTATTAAAACCCCAACCATACTTTGCGAAAAATGCCAGGAAAAGGTTGAATTCTTCATCAGCCATACAGAAGGAGTAACTTCTATTGCCGTAAACATCAGAAAAAAAACAGCTACAGTTACCTGGTTAAACGACCGTACTACGCTTGAAAACATTAAAACAGCCATTGCCAACCTTGGTTTTGATGCCGATGATATAGAGGCTGAGGAATATGCTTTTAAAAGGCTTCCCAAGGAATGTAAAGCAGAAATAATTGCAGCTAAAGCCAAGGCAGTAAATCCGGTTGTTACGCTTCCCGTAAAGCAATAATTCCCGTTTTTTTATTTTATGAACCCGAAAAACGGCTGTATCCGGCTCTTAAAAAGCCGAAAAACGCTGTAATCCCTCATAACTCACCGGAAAAATTTTATACACATTTGCCTTCCCTAATTTAACTGTCCCGGTAATTTTTACCATTACTTCCTTGCCTAAAAGTGTGGGAAGGGCATTTTTTAAAAGGTTTTTCATGTCCACTTCAATTGCCAGTGGCATTGTAAATTCAGCAAGTTTGGATATGGTTATCTGGTAATCCTGTGAGCTGTGCCCTAAATAATTATTATCTACATAAATATCCAGATCGGTGTATTTAAGCTGTAATCCAAAATTGTTTGGATTGTAATAAATCAGGTCAACTTTTAGGGTTGTAGCTGCAAATCCAACTTTTTCAACTTTCAGATTTTTAAAATCACGGTACACCAATTCCTTAGGTGCCTGACATGATGACGCAAAAAAAATGGTTATAATGATGGCGATGGAGTAGAAGAGGGATTTGATTTTCATGCTTATTTTTTCTGCCTGTAATTTAAGCTAAGAAATTTAAATGGCAATAAAACATAGTAGCATTGTATTTTAACTTACTAATAGTATTAGACATTTTAAAGCGTAGTTCATTAAAATGTATTAAAAAGT
>JANMWP010000432.1:0-1926 GCA_031394065.1 Chitinophagaceae bacterium | reverse complement strand
ATCTGCATTTTATCAAACAACACTTCGCCCAGTTGCTTTGGCGATGCCAGATTAAAACGAACACCAGCCTGTTTGTAAACACTTTCTTCTGCAGCTTTAGCTTCTTTCTCCAGCTCTTTGGAGTATTCATTTAAAAAGCCTTCATCAATCCTTATCCCTTCAAACTCCATGGCAGTAAGTACTTTCACCAACGGGTTCTCAACTTCGTAAAAAACTTTCTCTACTTCTTTTTCTTTTAATTGGGGTAGAAAAACATTTTTTAATTGCAGGGTGATGTCTGCATCTTCAGCAGCATAATCTTTAATTTTTTCTGGCTCCACATCTCTCATGTTTCCCTGACCCTTTCCTTTTTTACCAATCAGTTCTTCAATATGTACCGTAGCATAGCCCAGGTATTTTTCAGCCAACGCATCCATATTTCGCTTGCCTTCGGGTTCAATTACATAATGGGCAAGCATGGTATCAAATGTATCTCCTGCCAGTTCAAAACCATACCATTTCAGCAACAGCATATCGTATTTAATATTCTGGCCTATCCATGTTTTTGTTTTATCGTTGAAAAGATTTGCAAATTGATTTAAGATCTTAATGCAGCCATCTCTGTCAGCCGGGCAGGGAATATAAAAACCTTCGCCGGGGTTTACAGAAAAGCTCATGCCCACCAGGTCGGCTTCATTGGCATCAATGCCGGTGGTTTCGGTGTCAAAACATATTTCAACCGCTGATTGTAAGATTGGAATGATTTCGCTGATCTTTTCAGTCGTATCAATCAGCATATAATCATGCGGTGTATTGTTGATGTTTTTATCGGCCAATACAATATCTCCCTCTTCTTTAATTTTTATTTCGACCGGCTCGGGTTGTTCAATAATATTTCCAAACAGATCCATTTGAGCAGTAGCTGGTTTTTTGGGTTTTGCTTCTTCATTGCCATTCCATGCTTCCGGTGCACCATCAATATCATCGCCCAAAATTCTTTTACCAAGGGTTTTAAACTCCAGCTCCTCAAAAATTTCCTTTAAAGCCGGCTTATTCATCTCTTTTATTAAGAAATTCTCTTCATGAAATTCAACCGGCACATTCAGGATAATGGTGGCTAATTTTTTGCTCATCATGGCCATCTCTTTTCCAGCCCTTACTTTTTCTCCGATTGAGCCTTTTATATTATCAGCGTTGTCTAAAATATTTTCAAGTGTACCATATTCTTTTAAAAGTTTGGCGGCAGTTTTTTCGCCAACACCTTTTATGCCGGGGATATTATCCACAGCATCGCCCATTAACCCAAGCATATCAATAACCTGGTCCACACTGGCAATATCCCATTTTTCGCAAACTTCCTTTGGCCCCATTATTTCAAACTTACCGCCCTGATACGGCGGTTTGTAAATTTTTATGTTTTCAGAAACCAATTGACCGTAATCCTTATCGGGCGTAACCATGTACACTTCATAGCCTTCCTTCTCTGCCATCTTTGCCAGTGCGCCAATTACATCATCGGCTTCGTAACCATCAATGGCAATAACGGGAATGTTAAGGCCTTCAATAATTCTTTTAATATCCGGCACAGCCGATAAAATATCTTCAGGAGTTTCCTGACGGTTGGCTTTATAATCGGCAAAGTCGGTATGGCGTTCGGTTGGCGCATGTGTATCAAAACACACGGCCATGTGCGTTGGGTTTTGATTTTTGATTAACTCAATAATGGTGTTGGTAAAACCAAACTGTGCATTGGTATTGCGGCCTTTACTGGTAATGCGTGGGTTGCGTATTAGTGCATAATAGGCACGAAAAACCAATGCAAATGCATCTAACAGAAATAATTTTTTTGGCATGCTATAAAAGTAAAACAATTGTTGATACCAATCGTCAGGGTTGCCAACCTTTAAAAAGTTCGTTTCAATTTATAAATCGCTTTATGAAGGTTGG
>JANMWP010000425.1:0-4184 GCA_031394065.1 Chitinophagaceae bacterium | reverse complement strand
TTTTATTTCAAAAGATATGGGCTGATTACCTGCACTACCACATCCTGAAACTGATGGAGAAATAATTCGTGTAATGCCGATATCATTTACAACTTCTTTTATTCCCACATCATCAAAAGTATAACCATCATCCAGATCTATGATCGGGTAAGGTGTATTGGCAGATGTATTTCCCTGCTGACTGAATTTTATTTGAAAACTGCTGCTGATGGGCTGTGCAGGCACAACTGTATCAAGCACATTATTGATATTGATGATGGCATGTTTATACTGGCCCAGTGCCGCCTGGTTGGCAACTAAATCATACGCCAGAACCCAGGCCTTGGTATCGCTGCCTCTTATCCATACTTTGTTATTGGGATTATTTTCGTTACCGTGATTTTTGTAATAAAAATCTAACCGTAATTGTTGGCCGCTGATATAGTTACCCAGGTTATAGGTCATGAAAAGGCTATCAGTTGTTTGAGCAGCATTGTAAGGAAACTGATCTAAAGTAATTGCCCTGTTACCATTTAAAGCAAAACCGCTGTTTACGAAAGTACGGGCACGCCCCCTCACAGTATTCGTTTTAAAATCAACACGGTCAATACTGTCGAGGCCGGTTATAGCAGTAAGATATTCCTTATCCAAAGCATTTTCAAACCCATCCACCACAGGCAGGGTTAATAAGGTATTGGGTAAATGTTTGATGGTTACAGTTGTTGTATCATCCGAAATTTGTGTATCTCCTGTTCTTTTAACCCATGCTTTTATAGTGTAGATACCAGGCAAAGAAAAATTGGCTGTTGTTGCAAACGTATATTGACTGCTGGCCAGGGAAGCCAAAACAACCGAACTGGTTTCCATAACAGTTACTCCGCCGTTTATTTGATAATACAGATTATAAGAACCTGCTGTTGCAATATTATCCAGATTTTTTATGGTAAATTTTATTTGTTGGGTTGCACTTAATGCTGAAGAAGTGAACTGCCTTCCATTAACCGGCGCATCAATAGAAACCGCTTTTAAATTATTATCAAACATAGATAAAGTACAAACACCTGTTGCAGGTAAAACCGATTTTGAAACAGACCTTCTACCGTTTACAATTCCGTTTCTGGCACTAACACCAAACCAATAAGTGGTTGCACTGTTTAATCCCGCTAACAAATAAGTAATACCGGTTGTATTGCCAATAATAGCCATGGTATCGGCTTTCAGTTGCCATATATCGTAAGATGTGGCACCGGGAATAGCAGGCCAGTCTAATTGTGCAAACCCATCACAGGGTATGGTAGCCGTAACAACCGGTTGACCAATCACTGTAAAATTAAAATCGCTTTGATCGGTATAGGCAGATGCATTTCTGCTGACTCTTACCCGGTAATTATTACTTACAGTTGACGGTACTACCCAATTGTAAGACTGTGCATTTGCAGGCACATTATTATCAATCAGGTTCCAGGTAGTGCCGTCAAAATATTCAAGCGTAAAAGTATTGGCTTCACCGCCATAAGCATTCCAGCGAATTGTTTCCGATTCGCCCGGTACTATTTTTTCATCTCCAAACGGATACTCAACAGTTACACCCTTCATGTCCATTTGATAAGTTACCACATACTCCTGCGGGCCATAAGGCAATGCAAAAGCATTTACATTAATAACATAATTACCTGCAACGGGTGTATCAATAACCACCTGTTCAATATTATTTATTCTATCCACACCTTCAACAGCAGTGTCATTTACATTGGCCGGCAATGGATTTAAAATCAAAGGCTGGTGTGTAATACTACCGGGAGCTACAACGGTTAAATCGAAATCGTTTATCAGTTGAGTAGCTGCATTTGGTGCTGCGGCCGTATCGTTCCAATACAACATCACTTTTAAACGCCTAACCCCTGCAGGTACTGCTATTGTATTTGTTGATGGTGTTGCTGTACTTAAATAGAACCGGTTATTTTCAATTGCTTCTGCAGCCCTTCTGGCATTTAAATTTCCAAAACCATAAGTAAAATCCGGACCGGGGTTACCAAGGTCTTCTGCGCTGTTACATAAAACTGCTTTTATTAATGCTGCCTGCGGAACAGCGCCACTGTTAAATTTCCGGTATTGTTCATTTAACAATGTTGCAGCACCGGCAACAATTGGAGAAGCCATGCTTGTTCCGCTCATTGCACCGTAGGAAAAAGCTTGCCGGGTAGAAAATACATTTATTCCCGTGGCCATGATCTCGGGCTTTAAGCGACCATCATTTACAGGCCCGCGGCTTGACCCCGCAGCAGCAGCATACAGCGTATCAACAGCTCCTACCGTTAAAACATTTTTTGCAACCTGGTATCCCGATTTAATGGTTGCATACTTAAAGGGATACGGCGAACAGGTTTGGTTTCCATCATTACCTGCTGCAAAAACGTGCAGCAATTTTTCATAGTCGCCCATTTGTTTATCAATATAATTACTAACAACATCATAGGCTCCATCGCCGGGGCAACCGGCATCGGCATTGGTATATGAATTATTGGTTACAACCATATTATTATCTGCTACATAGGTTGGTGCACTTGTAATAATATCACTGAAGTACTGACTTACAATGGTTGCCCTTGGTGCCATTCCATTGTGTTTAGGGTCCAGCAAACCTGCACCAGCCACAGTTCCTGATACATGAATAGCGTGAAAACTAAATGTAGCAGGCACCCGGTTTATAACCCTGCCTGTAAAGTCGAGTGTTTGAGTGGCAATTTCTGCATTATCACCTACCCCAACTGTAATACCTTTTCCGCTTAAATTTTTTCCGGAGGGAGAAAGCAAACTGGTTACTGCATGTTTGCCGATGCTTTTATAATTTAATTCCTTATCAGTTAATGTTTGTAAACCCAGGTAACTTACAAATGGCAATGCAGCTACAGCATCTACCTTACTCATATCTGCCTGGATGAAAACCACACTTGCTTCTGTATATTTTGTTGGCACTATTAAAGCACCGGTCTTTTCCAGTTCGGCAATTACATCTGCTTTGTTTACAGAAGTATAATAACTGACTGAAATTATTTTTTGGTTTTCTTTGGCAGATGACTGATGATAATTTGTAAAGGCAATATCTTTTTTATAAAGTACCGGGATATTGTTGATGGAATTAATTTCAAACCTGCCTGCCTCTGAAAAATTGAATGAATTTTTTATACTGGCCAGGTAAGCATTGCCCGGTAGATATGTCTGCAGATCGCAACCTGCATTTCTTAATTCATTTTGAAGTTGCAGCGATGGTAATTTTGAAAATTGTACCAGCACATAATAACTGCTGTTAAAAAAAGAAGCCTGCAGATTTTCCTTTTGAAAACTTTGTTTTTGAATATTATTTCCGGTGATAAAATTACCGGCTGCAAAGCGAACCCGTATATCGGTATTTTGGGCAGTTACGTTTACATAACTGAATAAAACAACTACATAAAAGCAGAAAGAATAGAATTTTTTCATTTGGTTAAATTACCATTGGATTTTATTTGGATATATCTGATCAGCAAAAATATACATAAAATAGCTGATAAGATGTACTGATAACGTTTTTACCGCTTTTATATTGCCATTTTTAAACAGAATATATCCTGCTTTTTTCAATAAGCTTATCTTTGCCATTCGGATGAACCTGGAAATGTTGCTGAACGGATATTTAGATGACCCCCGCTGTTTTAAAATAGTGGACAGAATTACTGCATCCCAACCGCAACAAATTCAGCTTGAAGGGCTACACGGAAGTGCAGCGCCATTCATCGTTTCAGCGGTTTTTAACCATGCTTCCGCTTCGCAATTAAATCACCTGATTATCCTTCGGGATGCAGAAGAAGCCGCCTATTTTCACAATACATTAGAAAATATTACCAGTGCGCTGAACCTTTTTTATTTCCCTTCTTCCTTTAAAAATAAAAAGAACTACCGGCTGCTGAATGCCAGCCATGTAATGCTGCGTACCGAATGCCTTACCCGTTTCTCAAACCCCATGGGGCAAAACCGGGTTGGTGCTATTGTAACTTATCCCGAAGCATTGTTTGAAAAAGTGGTGCTGCCAAAAACTCTTTCTGCCAATATCATCTCTATAAAACAGGGCGACACGATTGACAGCATTGCTATTTACGAGAAGTTTGTTGGCTACGGTTTCGCCCGTACCGATTTTGTATATGAGCCGGGACAGTTTGCAGTGCGGG
>JANMWP010000129.1:0-5598 GCA_031394065.1 Chitinophagaceae bacterium | reverse complement strand
GTAGCCATGGTAGAACCCGGCATCATTAATACACAAATGGCCAATGATATCGGAACAGGCAAAGATTCAATTTACCCACAATCAAAGCGCTTTGCTGGCCATTTTGCAGCTTCCCTTAAAACACCAACGCATCCTGCTATGGTAGCAGAAAAAATTTTAGAAATAGCAGAAAGCGACAGTTGGCAATTACGGTACCCTGTTGGTCCCGATGCATTACCATTTCTGCAATGGCGGGCATCTATGACAGATGAAGAATACGTGGACTGGAATGCAGCTACTGATGAAGATTGGTACAACGCTGTACAAAATACTTTTGGATTAAATGCAAGGCACGATTAAAAAAATTAAAAGTTAATTTTAATAAAACTACATTATGAAAAAAATATCATTGCTCTGCATGCAATTAATTTGTACTTTTTGCGTGCATGCTCAAAACCGAGCTGACAATTCCACCTATAATCCGCATGAGCTTTTTGCGCAACAATTTAATCCCCCGGCTGGCAACGCTTTCCGCTCGGCCAAAGGAATACCAGGGCCGATGTATTGGCAAAACAATTCCAGTTATCTGATACATGCAACCCTTAGTGAAAAAGATACTTCAGTAACTGGTGATGTTACGATTACTTACACCAACAACAGTCCGGACCAACTGGATTATTTGTGGCTTCAACTCGATCAGAATATTTTTAAGCCCTCTTCAAGATCTGTTGCGGCAACAAAATATCCCGGCAATTATTTTGGCGTACTTAACAAGTTGAATGGAGGCTATCAAATTAAAAATGTTACAATCACCCAGGGCGGAAAAACGTACACTTCCCAACCCATCATCAGCGATACAAGAATGCAGGTTCGGTTAAAAACACCCATGGCATCTAAGGGAGATAAGGTTTCAATAAAAATAAATTTCAGTTTTTTAATACCGCTTGATGGAGCAGGGCGCTTTGGAAGGCAATACACAAAAGATGCTGTGGTGTATCAAATAGGTCAATGGTATCCACGCATGTGTGTGTATGATGATGTGGAAGGATGGAACACTTTGCCCTATATGGGCCTTGGTGAATTTTATTGCGACTATGGCGATTACGAATATTATATTACTGCACCTCCGGAGATGATCATCTATGGTTCCGGAGATTTGCAAAACCCAACCGAAGTATTAACAGCGCAGGAAATTAAAAGACTCGCCCTAGCAAAAACTAGTGATAAAACAGTTACCATAATAAGTGCTGATGAAGCAGGCAAAGCTTTTACCCGCCCCAACACAAAGGAAAATCTTACCTGGCATTTTTCCATGAAGAATACAAGAGATGTGGCCTGGGCCGCAGGCAAGGCTATGATTTGGGATGCGGCAAGAATTAATTTGCCCTCGGGCCGTAAAGCCTTGGCCATGTCCTGTTACCCCATAGAAAGTATGGGTGATACCGCATGGACAAGATCAACAGAATACCTAAAAGCAAGTATAGAAATATATTCTAAAAACTTTTTTGAATACCCCTGGAATGTTGCTGTAAGCAATGCCGGTATCACCGGGGGTATGGAGTATCCCGGGGTGATCTTTAATAATTACAAAGAAGTGCGGGCCCGCCTGTGGTTTTTAGTATCACATGAAATTGGACACAACTGGTACCCCATGATTGTGGGCAGCAACGAAAGAAGATATATGTGGCAGGATGAAGGATTTAATACGTATGTAGATTACATAGCAAACGAACTTTTCAATAATGGTGAGTATCAAAATGACCCCGCCTATATTGACAATGGCTTTTTTGCGACCCGTGATTACCATACGTTCATGAACAACAAAGATCCGTTGATGACAGTATCTGATGCGATGGATGAAGATCAGCATTTTCAATTCTACAGCAAAACAGCTTATGGCCTCAACCTGTTGCGCACAGTAATCGTTGGCAAAGAGCGTTTTGATTATGCCTTTAGAAAATATACCGAAGCCTGGGCATTTAAACATCCTACACCATACGACTTTTTTCATTGTATAAATAATGCAGCGGGCGAAGACCTGAACTGGTTCTGGAAAGAATGGTTCTTTACCACCGGTCAATTGGATCAAACAATAACTGCGGTAAATTATGTAGATAACGATCCAACCAAAGGAGCTTTGATTACGATTGATAATAAGGGTAAGATGATTTTACCGGTGGTCATAAAAATTATTCAGGTTAATGGAAAAATCGAAACAGTTCAACTGCCTGTTGAAATATGGCAGCGTGGGGGAAGCTGGGTTTATAAATATACTTCCACATCAAAACTAAATAAAGTAATCCTGGATCCTCAAAATGTATTTCCGGATATGGATAGAAAAAATAATGAATGGAGTAATGATAAATAAAAATAAAATAGCATGAAATTATACATATTATTTTTCAGTTTGTTGGCATCGCTGACGTTATATGCACAATCCTATAAAAAAATACATCGAAAAGCCATTGTAGTGGATACACACAATGATATACTGATGCAAGCTGCTGACAAGGGAATAGTATTTGACCAGGACCTTACCGGTAAAACACATAGTGATCTTGCCCGCTGGAAAAAAGGCGGTCTTGATGTACAGATCTTTTCTGTGTATTGCGATGGCGGCCTGATAAATGCCTATGCCTATGCCAACAGGGAAATGGATAGTCTTGATGCAGTAGTGGCACGCAACCCGGGCAAGATCGTGAAGGTTGCCAGCTATGCTGAACTGATGAATGCAGTTAAGCAGCATAAGATTGCTGCTATTTTTGGTGTAGAAGGTGGCCACATGATAGAAGATGATCTTTACAAACTGGAAGCGCTATACAAACGTGGTGCACGGTATTTAACCTTAACGCATAACATAGCTCCATCGTGGGCTACCAGCGCTGCAGACGAAACCAGCCCAAACCCTGTTACAGGAAAGGGGCTTAATTCCGAAGGCAAAAAAGGCCTTACAAAATTTGGTATCCAGGTAGTACAAAAAATGAATCAATTAGGAATGATGATTGATGTTAGTCATCTTGGCGACCAGAGTTTTTGGGATGTAATTAAAATAACCACAAAACCTATTATTGCATCACACAGTTCGGTATATAGCCTGGTAGCAAGCCGCCGGAATTTAAAGGATGACCAGATAAGAGCTATTGCAAAAAATGGAGGAGTGATACAGATAAATTTTAACCCCGGTTTTATCGACAGTAGCTTTCATAAGAAAGAAGAGGCTTTTTTTAAAATACATAAAGCAGAAAGTGATTCTCTTTTAAAAAGCGGTATGGATGAATGGTACATGATGACTTTACTGTATAAAAAATATACAGCAGAAGCAGAGCCAATGCGGCCGCCATTATCTATGCTCATCAATCATATTGATTACATCGTAAAATTGGTTGGAGTTGATTATGTAGGCCTGGGCTCCGACTTTGATGGCATTAACCTTACACCACAACAATTAGATGATGTTACATCTTATCCATTAATTACAAAAGCATTGGTAGAAAAAGGGTACAGCAAAAAAGATATTAATAAAATACTGGGAGGAAATTTATTACGTGTTTTAAAAGCTAATGAAGCAAAATAAATATAGCCTGCCAGAAACACAGTAAGTCGTTTGTAAAATTGTATTAACGCCTTCCCGTCTTCCCGGCAAAACAAAAAAAACAACAAACATGGTAAACGAAAAAACAGGTGAAGGATTAAAACGTGTAATAGGTGTGCCGGGGCTTGCGCTCTCCATTGTAAATGGTGTAATTGGTGCAGGCATATTTGTACTGCCGGCAATTGTAAGTATTGAGCTGGGTGCATTTAGTGTATTCGGTTATATATTTTGCGGCATTATGCTGGCAGCCATCTTGTTTTGTTATGCAGAAATTGGTAGCCGTGTTACCAGCAGCGGAGGTTCCTATGCATACGTAGAAGCGACATTTGGCGATTTTCCAGGTTATATCATTAACTGGTTATATTTTTTTGGCTGGGGCATTTTAGGCAGTGCAGCATTAATAAATATCATTGCAGATTCATTGGCTATACTACTTCCCGCTTTTTCAAATCCATTTATACGGGGACTTTTCTTTTTTGTGTTGATTGGGTTTATGATATTGATAAATATACGTGGAGCAAAACAAGGTATTGGTTTTGTAAAAGGCATTGCCATCATAAAATTATTGCCGCTCTTTGGCATTATCATTTTTGGATTTAGCCACGTAAAAGCAAGCAACCTGCATTTGGAACATTTGCCTTCGCTAAAAACATTTGGTGATACTGCGCTCATCTTGTTTTTTGCCTTTGCCGGATTCGAGTCATCACTTGGTGTGAGTGGTGAATTTAAAAATCCAAGACGCACGGTTCCGCTGGGTATTTTACTGGGAGGAACTTTGGTACTCATCGTATATATGCTATTACAAACTGTAACCCAAGGCGTTTTAGGTAGTGCCATGGCGGGTTTTAAAGATGCACCACTGGCAGCAGTAGCCGAAAAAATTGTAGGGCCTGTGGGCGCAACCATATTGCTGGTTACAGCGGCCATATCCTGTTTTGGAAGTGTAAGTGCAGATGTGATGGCTACACCACGTTCACTATTTGCCGGCGCAAATGATGGCATGTTCCCCAGGTTCCTCGGCAAGGTTCATCCTAAGTTTGCTACGCCATATTTAGCTGTAATAACCTACGGCAGCCTCATATTTATTTTTTCTATTTCGGGTGGCTTTAAGCAATTGGCTATCCTGGCCAGTGCCGCCATATTGATTATATACCTGGCTGTTATTTTAGCAACCATTAAATTAAGAAGGAAAAAACAGGATGCCGGTGAGAAAACATTCAGAATGCCAGGCGGCCTTACCTTTCCTTTAATTGGTATTGCTGCTATTATCTGGTTGCTTACCAGTTTAAGTAAATGGGAAATTCTTTCCACCATAATTTTTATTGCAGCGGTATGTGTTATATATTTTATAATGAAGAAATTTCAAAATAAAAAACAGCATGAGTAAAAAAATAGCAACACTGGTTTTGATTACACTTTCCTGCTGGTTTCACGCCACAGCACAGGTACCGGCAAGTGAGGAACCATTTCATAAAAAGCAGGTAGAAAATAAATATTTCAGGCTGCTGGATGTATGGATCAAACCTGGTGATACGAGCTTGTTTCATATCCATGCGACCCCATCACTGTTTCTACAGTTTACCAGCACGTACGTTTGTGTACAGGAAAAAGGAAAAGCCTGGGCAAGAAATAAAAATCAGGAAGGTAACGCTTCTTACATGTCCTTCATCAATGATACTTTGGTACACCGTGTCAGTAATTGTGATACTGTTCCTTTTCATGTTACCGATATAGAATTACTCGAGGCTTATAAACCAAACAACCTTATTAAACCGCTGGCACTATCGATATTGTTTGATAATGAAAAAGCCATGGCTTATAGAATTACAGCGTCCTCACTTAACAATAAATTGATTACCGGGCGTGGGCCCATGGTAGCAGAACTGGTTGCAGGTGATCATGTGATGTATCATAATACCATCAATAAAAAATCTACCAAAATAAAAACGGGAAAGTATCTGTATATAGAACCGGGTTCATCCTTTTATTTTTCATCAGATGGCAATAAAGAAATAAACATGGTACTC
>JANMWP010000412.1:0-2542 GCA_031394065.1 Chitinophagaceae bacterium | reverse complement strand
GTGAGCAGTTTGGGTTATCCCAAACAAAGAGACCTGCCTGCCGATCAATGGAAAGTAGCCGATAATTTAAAAGGTGGCGGCGATCATTTATTCAGAAATGATAACGGACATTTTACAGAAGTAACACAACAGGCCGGTATACATGGTTCATTAATGAGTTTTGGATTGGGAGTTACGGTTGGCGATATTAATGGCGACAACTATCCTGATATTTATGTGTCGAACGATTTTTTTGAAAGGGATTATTTATACATCAACCAAAAAAACGGAACTTTTAAAGATGAACTGGAAGAAAGGCTGAAACACAACAGCTATGCCTCTATGGGTGCCGATTTTGGCGATATCAATAATGATGGATATCCCGAAATATTTACAACCGATATGCTTCCTGCCGATGATTACCGGCTTAAAACAACTTTAAGTTTTGATGATATAGATCAATACCGGCTTAAGGAACGTAACGGATTTTTTCATCAGTTTTTGCAGAACACCCTGCAACTAAACAACGGGCATGGTAAATTTAAAGATATCGCCAACTACAGCGGCGTTAATGCTTCCGAATGGAGCTGGGGCGCTTTGATTTTTGATGCTGACAATGATGGATACAATGACCTGTATGTTTGTAACGGCATTTACCGCGACCTGACCAACCAGGATTTTTTAAGTTTTGATGCCAATGAAATTAAAGAACAGATGCTTGTTTCGGGTAAAAAAAATCTGGGGGAGCTGGTAAAAAAAATTCCTTCCATTGCGGTGCCCAATAAAATGTATCGTAACCTGGGCAATTTAAAATTTGCTGATGAAGGCATGAACTGGGGTTTCACCGAAAATTCTTTTTCGAACGGCGCAGCTTATGCCGACCTTGATAATGACGGAGACCTTGACTTGGTTGTAAATAATGTAAATGAACCGGCATTTGTTTTTAAAAACAACAGCCGTACACAACATAGAAATAACTTTGTGGGAGTTAACCTGAAAGGTAGCCCCAACAATACTTTTGCCATCGGCAGTAAAATATTAGTTTATAAAGGCAAAGAAATTTACAGCCGGGAAGTAATGCCCAGCCGCGGTTTTCAATCATCAGTAGAATACCGACAGGTAATTGGTATTGGTGAATCCAATCAGGTAGATTCAATGCTTATCATCTGGCCAGATCTCAGCTTTACAAAAACGATTCATCCGGAAATCAATAAATATATCACCTACAGTCAACCGATAAATGGCGAAAAAATTAAAGAATCAAAAACAGCAAATGTTGAAACGGTGTTTGAAAAAATAAATACCATCTTTGAAAAAAATGCAGATGATGATTTTATAGATTTTTACAGTGAACGTGGTATAGCTCAAATGCATTCGCATGAAGGGCCAAAAGCAGCAGTGGCAGATATAAATGGTGATGGGCTGGATGATATTTACATTGGAGGAACCCAGGCTAAACCGGGACAATTATATATACAAAATGCATCGGGAAATTTTATTAAAAAAGACGAAGAGGTATTTAAGCAGTCTGCCGGATTCATTGATGCATCTGTTTTATTTTTTGATTGTGATGGCGATGGCGATAAAGACCTGTTGGTATGTGCTGGTGGTAATGCGGCTTTGCCATTAAGCCGTGAACTACAGCATCGCTTGTTCTTAAATGATGGCAAGGGTAATTTCAAAATAGCCACAAATGCTTTTCCGCCTAATAAAGATAATATTGCAGTTGCACTTGCCGATGATATAGATGGAGATGGCGACATGGACCTCTTTGTTGGCGCAGGTTTTGTATCAGGCAGCTATGGGTTAACTCCACAAAGCCATATTTATATTAATGATGGCAAAGGTAATTTTATGGATATGCCTGCAATCAAATGCAAAGGTATTACAGATGCAGGTATAGTAACAGGTGCCGTATGGGCCGATATGGATGGAGATAAAAAAAATGAACTGGTTATTGTTGGGGAATGGATGAATCCTAAAATATTCAAGTATAGTAATGATGGTTTTATAGAAATGCAAACCAACCTTTCGGGCATTTCTGGCTGGTGGCAAACTGTTGCTGCGGCCGATTTAAACGGCGATGGAAAAACTGACCTGGTATTGGGTAATTTTGGAGAAAATTTTTCGCTTAAACCGGATAATGAAAATCCGCTTAAATTATTTTTAAATGATTTTGATAATAATGGCCAGGTAGATAAAATTCTTACACGAACAGTTGATGGTAAAGACAAACCTGTTTTTATGAAAACCGAGCTGGAAAGCCAGTTGCCGTTTCTGAAAAAACAAAACCTGCACAATGCCGAATATGCAACAAAGAACATGCAGGATCTGTTCAGTAAAGCGCAAATTGAAAAATCGGTTGTAAAGCAAATCAATTATTCAGCTTCCTGTATTGCATTCAATAATGGTAAAGGAAATTTCACTATTAAAAAACTGCCGGTGCCTGTTCAGCTTTCATCTGTTAAAAAAATATTGCCTTTAGATGTAAATGCAGATGGTTTCATTGATCTGGTGATGGGCGGAAATGAATTTGGATTTCAACCCCAGCTGGGCCGCCTGG
>JANMWP010000395.1:0-7506 GCA_031394065.1 Chitinophagaceae bacterium | reverse complement strand
AAAAAAATATCAACTGCTTTTATTTTCCTGCTTACGAACTTATTATTGACGACTTGCGTGACTACCGCTTTTTTGCAGAAGACATGGTGCATCCAAACTATGCAGCCACCAACTATGTTTGGGAAAAATTTATCGCAACCTGTATTGATGAACCATCGCAACAGTTAATGAAAGAAATTGCAGTAATTGTTGCAGCAAAAAATCATAAACCATTTAATCCAACATCTGAACAGCATAAAAAATTTCTGCAAACCAATTTAGAAAAAGTAAAAAAACTGCAACTGCAATTCTCTTATTTAAATCTTGAAGAAGAAGAAGACTATTTCAAATCATGAGTTCAGGTTCCCCCTTCAGGGGGCGGAGGGGGTTAGGGGGTGTCTATTAATGAATCCTATCTCCCCTCACTTCCATTTCCTTCATCAGTTCCTTTTCATATTTCAGCCATTCGGCCCAGCGCTTCCGCACTACTTTCTTATCTAAATAATATTCAGCAAGCGTGATAAATAAAGTATAATGACCGGCTTCGCTTTCCATAAATTTGCGGTAAAAGTTTCGCATGTATGCATCATCCAAGCCTTCGCTCAATCTTTTAAAACGTTCGCAGCTACGGGCTTCTATCAATGCCATAATCAGCATCTGGTCTAAAAACCGTTCCTGCGGACTGCCATCTTTTTTTTGAAACTGCAACAGGTTGTTTACATAAACATCTTTGCGTTGTTTGCCAAGTTTAAGATTTCGCTTTTTTAATTCAGCTATTACCATTCTGAAATGTCCCCATTCTTCGGTAACAACCGGTGCAAGTTCTTCTACCAACAATTCTTTTTCAGAGTTTTTGGTAATTAACGAAATGCAGGTTGTGGCTGCCTTCTGCTCACAATAGGCATGATCGGTTAAAATTTCATCCAGCTGTAATTCGGCTAAATTTACCCATCGGGGATCGCTGGGCAATTGTAATCCTAAAATGTTTTTTATATCGGCAGATAAATTTTCCATCCCGTTTATTTAGGGCACAAAAATAAAACAGCTTGGCTGTAATAGCCAAACTGTTTTATTTTGAATAGGATTTTTTTGTTTTTATTACTGTTTTGTAACACTAAATAATCCAACATCTGTAGTGACTGTTCCTAAGCCGAAAAAGAATCTTTTTCATTGTTGAAGTTTTTAGATTATTGAAATCCAGATTCTTTTCTTTCATTGGAAATATTCAGGTGTTTAATTTTTTGTTACTGAAAATACGTACGACCCTGATGTATTGCTTCCGATGCCAATAGTTCCGTTTATAAGATTGGAACTGCTGCTGTATTTTCCTGCTAAAGAAAAACTGGTAGCTGTGGCTGCATATGTATAATGTGCTATAATACTGTCTCCAACAATGCTCCATGTTCCATTTGCTATATCCGGGGCAGTAGGGCTGTTTGCTTCTATCCTCACTGCATTACCAGCACTAAAAATAACAGCAAGGTAATTAACCGGTCCGCCAATGTTGTTATTATAGCCTCCAGTCCACTTACCTTCAGCGGTATAGTTGGCCGGAGGAGTTGTATCGCTTTTACTGCATGATGTAACAAAAAATACCAGTGCCAAAGCAGGTATTAATAACAATAGATTCTTTTTCATAATTTTTGTTTTAAGTGTTTATTAAATTCCTGTTTCTATAGATATTAACCAAACTTCATACCATTGCGGCGCAATGTGGGTATTTTGTAAGGAATACACTGTTAAAAAGTTAAAAATCAATTAGTATGGTTTTCAGAATTGAATAAAACAGGGTCAATAAATTAAATGTATTACTCTGTTTTATAGTAGTTTTTAGTACTTTACAGAAAATAATATTCTTTTATGAGAATTGTTCCTTTCCTTATAACTGCTGCTGTTACTACAGCATTGGTGATTACTTTAAATACCAGGTTTACAATTGGCGGTAAAGAGGCTCCTGCTTTTGGGAGTTTTTTAAGTCCGCAGCATGGCGTTTGGCAAAATGCCGAGTCTGTTTCAGCAAATTTTACAACTAATCTTACATTTCCGCAAC
Source organism: Chitinophagaceae bacterium (assembly GCA_031394065.1). GTDB lineage: Bacteria > Bacteroidota > Bacteroidia > Chitinophagales > Chitinophagaceae > Ferruginibacter. The sequence goes on along the minus strand of JANMWP010000395.1, from coordinate 5,477 downwards.
TGAGCGGTAAAGTAGATGTTTATTTAGATGAGCGCCTGGTACCGCACATTTTTGCCGAACAGGAAAACGATGCTTATTTTGTACAGGGATTTCTGCATGCAAAATTCAGGCTTTGGCAAATGGAGTTACAAACTTTTGCAGCCGGCGGAAGGGCAAGCGAAATACTTGGTGAAAAAGGATTGGAGCACGACCGTGAGTTCAGAAGATTAGGAATGGTGTATGCTGCTGAAATTGCTTTACAGGAAGTTGATAAGGATCCGGTTATTAAAGCGATGTACGATGCTTACACTGCCGGTGTAAATGCTTATATCGAAAATCTTACTGAAAGTTCTATACCGTTAGAATATAAATTGATTGGTTATAAACCTGAGAAATGGACCAACTTTAAAAGCGCACTTTTTTTAAAATACATGTGTTATGATCTGGCAGCGCATGATGATGATTTTGAAATGACCAATGCCAAAAGTTATTTTAGTGCAGATGATTTTGCAAAACTGTTTCCTGCCATACAGGATTCGTTGGATCCGGTTATTCCAAAAGGTACCGTATTTGAAAAACAAAAGGTTTTTCCGGTTGCTCCTGCAACTGCCGATTCGGTTTATCTGAATAACCATGACCTCGCTGTTTCTGAATACTCAAAACCCGACAGAGACAATGGCAGCAACAATTGGGCAGTTAGTGGCAGTAAAACAAAGAGTGGCGCTCCAATTTTATGCAACGATCCTCATTTGTCCTTAAACCTCCCTTCGCTTTGGTACGAATTACAGATTTCTACTCCGGCTTTCAATGCCTATGGTGTTAGTTTTCCGGGAGCACCGGGTGTAATTATTGGTTATAACGACAGCTGTGCTTTTGGTTTCACCAATGGTGGACGTGATGTACGGGATTATTTCGAAATAAAATTTAAAAACGATACCAGAAAAGAATATTTATTTAACGGAGCTTATCAAACAACAAAATTCAGAATTGATACTATCAAAATAAAAGGGAAATCAGACTTTATTGATTCTGTTGCATATGTACAATTGGGTAAAGATTGGTGCCCGGTGATGTACGATAAATCTTTTTCGGGCGGCCGTAATACAAACAATAAATATTATGCGGTAAGGTGGAAAGCACATGACCCCAGCAATGAACTGAAGATATTCAGCATGATGAACCATGCAAAAAACTATGCCGATTATTCGGCAGCAGTTACCAACCTGCGTACACCTGGCCAAAACTGTGTTTTTGCCTGCAAGAATGGTGATATTGCTATACGCACACAGGGCGAATGGCCCGCTAAATGGAAGGGCCAGGGCGATTTTGTAATGCCAGGCGCCGACAGCAGTTATTTGTGGCAGGGTATGATTCCGCAGGATGAAGTGCCTTATCAACATAACCCCGAAAGAGGTTTTGTCAGCAGTGCCAATCAAAAACCGGTTGATGATAATACCTATCCTTATTATTTGGGTAGAAATTATCCCATGTACCGCGGATTTGAAATTAACCGGAGATTGAATGCCATGAGCGGTATTACGCCGCAGGATATGATGGCGCTGCAGACAGATAATTTTAATGCACCGGCAGCCATGTTAATGCCGTTGCTTTTAAAAAATATGAAGGAAAATGAATTAAGCGGGGATGAAAAAAAATACCTGGATTATTTAAAAGGATGGGATTTACGAAATGATGCTGGCTCAAAAGGAGCAACTGTTTTTGAATTACTCTGGATTAATTTACAGGACACTGTTTTTAGTGATGAATACAGCAAAGCACCCAAAGTAATATTACGGCCTTTTGAATCATCTTTACTGGAAGGGCTTTTAAAAGATTCGGCCTATAAATTTTTAGACAATATCAACACCCCGCAAATAGAAACGCTTGCTGATAATATTATGTCAGCCTTTAAAAAAACTTCGCTTGCTTTAAAGAAAGCCGAAACAGCAGGCAAACTGGATTGGGATAAATACAAAGCAACACATATTGACCACCTGGCAAAACTGGCACCTTTCAGCAGAATGAATTTACCTGTTGGCGGCGGTACGCATAACATTAATGCAACCAAGGCTACGCATGGCCCCAGCTGGCGTATGATAATAAGTTTGACTGCTAAAACCGAGGCCTATGGTGTGTATCCCGGCGGACAAAGCGGCAACCCCGGCAGTAAATATTATGATAGTTTTGTTGACCAATGGGCAGCCGGAAAATATTATTCATTGTGGATGATGACTAAAGAAGAAGTGGGAGATAAGCGGGTGTTGGCAAAAATGAGTTTTGCCCCTAACCCCTAAAGGGGAATGAGCATACGTAATAACTAAACCACTAAACTTCTAAACACCTAAACCAATATGAAATTCTTCATCTCACTTATACTTACCATTTTACTAAGCTTTGCCTTTTGTTTATTTCTTCCCTGGTGGAGCATTGCCATTGCTGCATTTTTGGTAGCTGCATTAATACCACAAAAGCCGGGTAAAGCATTTATTACCGGTTTTGCTGCATTGTTTTTATTGTGGGGTGGTTTAAGTTTCTGGATAAGCAATAATAACAATCATGTGCTGGCACATAAAGTATCACAGCTCATTTTAAAAATGGATAACCCGGTTTTATTGGTTTTAGCTACTGCATTGATTGGAGCATTGGTAGCCGGTTTTGCGGCTTTAGCAGGCAGTTATCTGCGTAAAACAAAAGCATAAAAAAGAAACGTCAATTAATTTTAGAGTTTCAGTAACAAAATCACTGCTACTTTTGTTATACTCAAAACAAATTATGCCCAAAGCTTTAGTCTTCCTTTTTATTTTATTTACATACACATCTTCGGCACAAAAAATTTATGGAACAGTATTTACAGATAAAGGCGATTTATTGCCCTATGCTTCCATAACTGTTAAAGGAACATCCATTGGGGCCAGTGCCAATGATAAAGCAAAATTTTCTTTCACCGTTTCGCCGGGTACTTACACAGTTGTTTGCCAGCATATTGGTTTTACCAAACAGGAAAAAACCGTTACGGTAACTAACGAAAATACTGAAGTCACTTTTATTATAGGCAATCAACAATTGGATTTAACCGAAGTAATAGTTAAGAGTGGCGAAGACCCGGCTTATGATATCATCAGGCAGGCTATAAAAAAACGTCCGTTTTATAATGAGCAGGTTAAAAGTTTTGAATGCGAACTATATACCAAAGACCTGATGAAACTGCGTAACCTGCCTAAAAAGATTTTGGGCCGTAAAATTGAAGATGCAGATATAAAAGACATGGGGCTTGATTCGTCCCGAAAGGGAATTATATACCTGGCCGAATCGGTTGCCAAAGTGTACTTACAACAACCCGATAAATTTAAAATGGAAGTACTGAGCAGCCGGGTGAGCGGCAGCGATGGCTTTGGTTTTACATTTCCTACGTTTATCAGTTTTTATCAAAACAATGTTACCATTTTTCTGGACCGGTTAAATCCACGGGGTTTTGTATCGCCCATTGCCGATGCTGCTTTAAGCATGTACAGGTTTAAATACCTGGGTAGTTTTTATGAAGATGGAAAAGAGATCAACAGTATACAGGTAATACCACGCCGTACTTATGAACCGGTATTTTCCGGAACGATAAATATTACAGACGGAGACTGGCGCATACATAGCTTTGACCTGCTGCTTACCAAAACAGCACAACTTGAAATTGTAGATACTTTACGGATAACACAAATTCATGTACCGGTTGGCAATGATGTGTGGAGGGTAAAAAATCAATTCATTCATTTTAATTTTAAACAGTTTAAAATTGATGCCATCGGTAATTTTGTATCAGTGTATTCCGATTATAAGATTAACCCGGTTTTTGCAAAAAACAGATTTAATAATGTAATTGTTAATTACGATACCGGTTCAAATAAAAAATCGGCAGCTTATTGGGATGCCACCCGGCCTGTACCTTTGGAGGCCGAAGAAAAAATGGATTACAAAGTTAAAGACAGTATTTTTCTGGTAAACAAAGATTCATTAATAAGTCAGAACTCTGTTGATTCGCTTAATAAAAAACAGGGCAGGTTAAAACTGTATAATGTTTTCTGGAAGGGATTGCACCGCACCAGATATACAGTTAATGGTAATCACAACTGGGGTATTGAATCATTGATACAGGGGCTGGAATATAACCTGGCTGAAGGCGTGGTCATAAATTTTTTACCTTATTACAGCCGCTATATTAAAAAGTTAAAAACAAATTTTTCTTTTGAGCCCAGCTTTCGTTATGGCTTAAGCAATACACATTTTAATGCCTGGGCCGATCTTGTTTTTCGTACCCGGGACTGGGAAACAGATAAAAGACTGAAAAGGCAAACTTGGACAATTTCAGGTGGTAAAAGGGTAAGTCAGTTTAATAAGGCAAATCCCATTACTACTCTTACAAACACCATCAATACTTTGTTTTGGGGCGATAATTACATGAAGACCTACGAAAATTATTTTGCTTCTGTTAATTTCAGTAAGCGCTACGAAAACGGTTTGCGGTTTAATATAAATGCATTGTACGAGGACAGGATACCACTTAATAATACAACCGATTTTATTGTGTTTAAAAAAGATTCGGCTAACATAACTCCCAATTATCCCTACGAAAAAATCACATCACAGTTTGCGCCACACCAGGCTTTTATCATCAGTATTGGTGTAAGTATTAAACCGGGGCAAAAATATATTCAGTTCCCTAACCGTAAAATGTCGTTGGGTTCAAATTATCCAACCTTCAGTTTTAATTATACAAAGGGATTTAAAAATATTTTTGGCAGCGATGTAAATTTTGATAAATGGCGTATCAGTATTGATGATGATAAAAATTTTAAACTGGCAGGGTTGTTAAAATATAAAATTGGTATTGGCGGGTTTTTAAATACCGGTAATGTACCCATACAGGATTATCAACACTTTAATGGCAACAGAACCTTGCGTGCCAGTGAATATGTAAACAGTTTTCAGGTGGCAAAATATTATGCCAACAGCACCATCAGTTCGTTTTATACTTATGGCCATCTTGAGCATCATTTTAATGGATTACTTACCAATAAAATTCCGTTGTTTAAACGCCTTAACTGGAACCTGGTTGCAGGCGGAAATGCTTTTTATGTAAATGGAAAAAATAATTATGTAGAGGTTTTTGCCGGTTTGGAAAATATTTTAAAAATATTCAGGCTTGATTTTGTTACTGCTTATAATAATGGTAAAACGGGTTTGTACTCCTTCCGCATAGGCACAGGCGGCATATTGGGAAGCAGTATACGACTGGATAATGGGCGTGGAGGGCGTTCTTCAATAAGTTTATAATTATTTTATCAATATCTTTGCTGCTCAATTTGGTTTGCCTGCAAGCATCCAATCGGTCAATTGACGGATTATCAGTTCAACCCTGATTCAAATTAAATAACTATGGCAGTATTACACAATCGTATTTCTCAGACGGAGTTAAAAAAATTATTGTACCAGGAAACTGAGCATCGTAC
>JANMWP010000390.1:0-9056 GCA_031394065.1 Chitinophagaceae bacterium | reverse complement strand
TTTATCTTCATACAAAACACAACCAACATTGCTTTGCTTGCAAATATGCAACATCTCACTGCTTAAACCATCGCTGATGTCCATCATGCTGGTTGGTGTAATTTTATGTTCGGCAAAATATTCAATCACGTCTTTTCGGGCCTCGGGTTTTAATAAGCGGCCAACAATATATGCCCTGCCTTCCAGGTCGGGCTGGGCACCGGTTTCTTCAAATATTTTCTTTTCTCTTTCCAGGATGGTAAGTCCTAAAAATGCACCACCCAAATCGCCGCTTACACAAATAAGATCATTCACTTTTGCACCGTCTCTTTTTACATAAGTATCGGGAGCCACTTCGCCAATGGCGGTAATGCTTATTATAAAACCACGTTGCGATGTGGTGGTATCGCCGCCAACCAGGTCAACATCGTATTTATCACAGGCCGCATACACACCTTCATAGAACTCATCTAACGCCTCAACGCTGAACTTATTACTTATGGCAATACTTAAAACAATCTGTGTTGGTGTGGCATTCATGGCATAAATGTCGCTGATGTTTACAATTACCGATTTGTAACCCAGGTGTTTCAGCGGAGTGTACATCAGGTCAAAATGAATGCCTTCTACCAGTAAGTCGGTACTTATAACGGTCTGCCGGCCAAAATGATCAATCACGGCACCATCATCGCCCACACTTAAAACAGTGGATGCGTTTTTTGTTTCATTATTACGGGTAAGATGGTCAATTAAGCCAAATTCACCGAGGGTAGATATTTCTGTTCTTTCCATAATTTTAAATGTACGATTTAAGAAGTACGATGTACGTCAGTTTTATTTTCTGGAAGAGATGATTGAGACAACAATTATTTTTAATAATGTTTCACCTTCTGCATGTAAAATACCAATCTCTTCTTTTTGTGACTGATTAAAAACTTCTAATAATTCGAGAAAAAACAGGCTTTCATCCAACTATTTCTCAACTATTTTTAGCTTATTAATAAAATCAGCATTTGATTTTGCCCTTCTGGATGCCCGGTAATTAGCTCCAACAGAACTACTTGACCTAATAATCTGATTGCAATATGCTCTGTTAATTTTAGATTCAGGAAAGCCCTGTGTTAAAATCCCAACCTTAATTGCAAACTGTTTGGTTCTACGTTTCATTTCTTCCGAATCCATAAAATATATTTTATAATTTAAAAGTTGTCGTACACCGTACACCGTACATCCAACATCTTACATTACAATTGCTTCCTGTTGTGAATCACTTCAATCAACTCATCATGTATCAACCCGTTTGTTGCCACAATTTTTCTTTGATAAGGAGAATATTTATCACCATTCATATCGGTTACTTTACCACCAGCTTCTTCAACTATCAAATAACCAGCCGCAGAGTCCCAGGCACTCAGGCTATGTTCAAAAAAACCTTCAAACCTGCCGGCAGCTACCCAACACAAATCAATGGCCGCACTTCCTAACCTGCGTACAGGAACACCTTTGCGTACCAAACGTTCAAACACTTCCAGCGGGCCGTTTTCCATATCCAGATAAGTATAAGGGAAACCGGTTACTAAGCAACTGTGCAACACTTCTGTTTTTTTGCTTACGCTTATTTTTTTATTATTCAGCGATGCTCCAAAGCCTTTTTGTGCAAAAAACAATTCGTTTATAAAAGGGTTATAAACAGCGCCCAGTATCATTTCGCCGTTTTGCTCAATGCCAATACTTACGCAACAAAGTGGAATGCCGCTGGCAAAATTGATGGTACCGTCAATGGGATCAATGATCCATTTGGTATTGCTGCCGGTTGCCATTTCACCCACCTCTTCACTTAAAATAAAATGATCAGGATAATCGGCTTTTATAACCTCAATGATCGCTTTTTCTGCAGCATGATCGGCTTCGGTAACCCAGTTGTTGATTCCCTCTTTGTTGCTGATTTTTAAATCTTCATTGTTAAAATACCGCCTCAGTTGTTTGACGCCGGCCTCAACGGCATTTAATAATGTTGTTTTTAACATGGCGCAAAGATACAAAGGCTTCTTTACTATATTTGAATATGCAATTATCTGTGATAATAGTAAACTACAATGTAAAATATTTTCTGGAGCAGTGCCTGTATTCTGTTCAAAAAGCCTGTTCAGCAATTGATGCAGAAATTATTGTAGCAGATAATAATTCAACAGATGGAAGCAGGACGTACCTCGAAGACAATTTCCCTGCTGTAAAATTTATATGGAACAGCGGCAATATCGGTTTTGCCAAAGCCAATAACCTGGCGCTTGAAAAAGCCAATGGAGACTTTATTCTTTTTTTAAATCCCGACACTTTACTAAGTGAAAACTGTATTGAAAAATCCCTGCATTTTTTTGAAGAAAATAAAATGGCCGGTGCTGTTGGCATTAGAATGATTGATGGATCGGGAAATTTTTTAAAAGAAAGCAAACGGGCTTTTCCCTCGCCATTAACTTCTTTATTTAAATTATCCGGACTTGCCAGGCTGTTCCCCGGCTCTAGAACATTTGCCAGGTATCACCTTGGCCATTTAGCAGAAAAGGAAAACCACGAAGTGGATGTTTTGGCAGGAGCTTTTATGATGATACCCAGAACAGTATTACATAAAATTGGAAATTTTGATGAACACTTTTTTATGTATGGCGAAGACGTAGACCTGAGTTACCGCATACAAAAAGCTGGATATAAAAACTATTATTTGGCAGAGAGCACAATTATTCACTTTAAAGGAGAGAGCACAAAAAGAGGCAGCCTTAATTATGTGCGCCTGTTTTACCAGGCAATGAATTTATTTGTAAAAAAACATTACAGCGGAGGAAAGGCAGGCTTTTTTATTTTCTTAATACAAACTGCTATTTTTATCAGAGCCGGGTTTTCGGCTGTTGGAAATATTTTGAAAAGAATTGGCCTTCCTGTACTGGATGCAGGATTAATATTATCTGCATTCTGGATAACAAAAATTATCTGGAGTCATTATATAAAGCAGGAGATAAACTATTCTCCCAATGTTTTATTTATTGCTTTTCCTGCATTTACCGCCATCTTTTTAATTGCCTCATATTATTCGGGTCTGTATGATAAAGGATATAAACAATCTCAGCTGATTCGCTCAACAGGTATAGCAGCGCTGGTGTTGTTAAGTGTTTATGCTTTGTTACCGGAAAGTATCAGGTTTTCGAGGGGTATTTTAATATCAGGAATATTTGTGGCTTTTATACTTATGAATACAATGAGGTTGCTTTTTATTAAATGGCATTACTTAGAAACGAATAATGAAAATGAAGAAAGAAGACAAACAATTGTAATTGCAGGAGAAAAAGATTTTATTGCTATTGAAGAATTAATGAAAAATGCAGGCATGCCCGAAAGGGTTTTAGGCCGGGTAAATAATCATTTAAATGAAAGCCCGCCGGCCCTCGGAAATATTAATGAGCTAAACGACCTGGTAAAAAAATATCCTGTAAAGGAAATTATTTTTTGCGAAAACGGGTTAAGCTTTAGTGAAATTATTGAAGCCCTTACTGATTTGCCGCATGGCATACGGAACAAATTTCATGCATCGGGCAGTAAAAGTATTGTTGGCAGCGATAGTAAAAATATTACGGGCGATTATATTGCAACAGCAAAAAAATACAATATTGCTAAACCTGTAAACCTGAGAAACAAAAGACTGGTTGATGTAATTACTGCATTGCTTTTTATTGCGTTATTTCTAATTTTTGTTTTATTTCAAAAAAATGCAAGTAGGTTTTATAAAAACGTATTTGCGGTTTTGTGCGGTAAAAAAACATGGATAGGATATGCTATAACGCCAAACGAATTACCGGTAATCAGAAATGCGGTTATCACCAACACGGCCTTACCGGCAATACTGAATCAACTACCTTTTGAAAGTTTGAAAAAGAGCGACGAATGGTATGCAACCGGTTATTCTGCTATGCTTGACCTGAAGAAAATCTGGAAAGGATTTAAATACCTTAATAATCAGACTTTTTAATTTCCACAACAAAACGTTTTATAACAGCTTCATAATCATTTAATGGAATTTTTATTTCATCCTGTAAAAACTGCGTCCCCTTTTTTATTTCATCCTGCAACGAAAAATTATTTTGTGATGTATAATAAAATAGTTTTGTTTCAAATAAATACTTTGCCAGGTACTCCTGTTCTGTTTGCCCGGGAGTGGGTACAAGGATTGCTTTTTTTTGCAGTTTAAAAAGATCCATCACCGTGGTATATCCACTTCTACAGATTATTATTTTAGATTGCTGCAGCACCTCGTTAAGTTCAGAGGCGGGGAGATGATTTTTAATTTCAATAGCCGGATTGTTTGAATCACCAATGCATGTTTTTTCCGGAATCCCCCTCAGAAAAAATACGATTCCCTGAAAATCAATTAAATCTTTCAGGAGCATTTTTTCAAAAACAGAGCGCTGAGGCTCGGGACCCGATAAAATAATAGCGAGGTCGTATTTTATCGCAATATCTGTTTTATCAAACCTTGATAACGGGCCAAGATAGGTTACCGGGATTTTTGGTAATACAGCAGGGTGTGAGAGATTTCCTGCCAAATTTATCTTTCCGGCAGCATCGGGCACCCAACAGGCATTAAACTTATTGATAAAATGATAATGTATTTTTTGAGCAATTCTTTCGGTGAAACGATTACCGGTTTTTATTGTTAATTGGTGCGTTATGTAAATGCAGGGTATTTTTTTATAGAACAACCCCAAACGGTTATCAGATATCACCGCATCAATGTTGTTTACTTTAACCGTTTTTTTTAGCCACCGGTTTTCTACATAAATACGATAAATAAGTTTTGGCAATTGTAATATGAGTTTTACCGGCATCCAGTATGTATACCGGCTGTATTGCATACGGTAGCCCTTTAATTCAATGAACTGCAAATCCGGAAACTCTTTTTGTAATAATATTTTTATTTGTGTTGAAGCTGCAACAATAACCACGCAATTTTGTTGTATTAACGCAGATATCACTGGAATGCAGCGGGTTGCATGCCCAAGTCCCCAGTCGAGCGGGGAAATTAAAATACGGGGCTGGCTCCTTTTGGTGTTAAAGTTTTCAACTTTCATTAAAACAATGCAATAATTGTTTGTGAAAATAGTTTAATTTAGTAACCTGAAATTATGCAACAACTAAGTAAATTAACAATACTGCTATTAATTATCGTAACCGTGCTGGTGTCGACAGGCTGTGCCTCTACAAAAAAGGGCTGCGGATGTCCCAACAAAGCGGGTTTGGTTGGTTACTAACAGCATACCATTTAAAGTACAGAAACTATGAACAGTTCAAACCGGGATTTGCTGGTTTTGTTCAATCAGGAGCTAATGACTCCCCAATCCATTGAACATGAAGTTGAAATGCTTCATCAGCTGTTGTATGAAATAGAAAGAGTAGAAAATTTAATTACCACCCACGAAGTAATAGACCTGAATAAATACAATGTCAGCAATAAACCACTCCTGCTTCGAAAATTTTTCCGCCAGAGAGCATTAAAGCCTTTTGTTTTTTTGAACTGTAAGAATTGATCGCAGATTTAATTCAACTTTTGTAAAGCAACTTTTAAAGCCCCCAACATTTCATTAATCTCTTCTTTTTTACAGGTGCCAACACTTAACCTGTACCAGCTGCTTTCGGCATTAGAGCCAAAACAATAAAAAGGAACAATCGCCAAACCTGCTTCATCCAAAACATAAGCAGTAACGTCGGCCTGATTGACCAACAATTTACCATCGGCTGTTTTTTTACCGGCATAATCTATTTGTATGGTAAGATAGATAGCGGCTTCCGGTGCAATGGCATCTACATTAAAGCCAGCCTGTTTCATTTGTTGAAGACCGGTAAAAATATTTTGCAAACGCTCATTAACCTCTGCTTTAAAATGTACAAAGTATTTATCAATAGCTTCTGTTTGCCCTAAATAATTGGCAACGGCTTTTTGCTCGGCCATGGGCGCCCATGCACCCACGTGGCTGTTTATAGAACGCATTTTTACAATAACCTCGGCGGGTCCCAAAGCCCAGCCAACCCTTACGCCGGTAGCAGCAAAAGCCTTGCTGATGCCATCAATAAAAATGGTAAAATCTTTCATGGCCGGGTTAAGTGTAACGGGGTTATAATGAATGGTATTGCCAAAAGTAAGCGTCCAGTATATCTGGTCGTACATCAGGTACAATTTCTTTTCACTCTCAGCACGGGTTTTATTTTCTTCAATAACTAAATCACAAATCGCACTTAATTCTTCTTTGCCAAATGTAGTGCCTGTTGGGTTTAAGGGAGAACATAAAGAAAGCAATGTGGCCCCTTTTATATGTGGTGCAATTTGCGCCGCTGTAAGCATGAAATTATTTTTTTCTTCCGCTTCCAGCATAATGTGTTCACCTTCGGTAAAGTGAACATAGTGATTGTTGTTCCAGCTGGGGGCCGGGTAAATTACCTTATCGCCTTTATCAACAATGGCACGGTATAAAGCATATATCAGCGGCCGGCCACCGGCAGCAATTAGTATTTCTGCAGGAGTATAATTCAATCCGCCCCTTGATAACATAAAAGAGGCAACAGCTTCCCTCAGATCAAGGTTTCCTTCTGCAGCGGGGTATGTTGTAAAGCCTTCTTTATAAGCGTTAATTATTTCAGCTTCAAGCTCAGCCGGTATTGGAAATACAGCTGAATCAAAATCGCCAATGGTATAATTATAAATTTTTGCCCCCTGCTTCATCTTTTCCTTAATAACAGCACCAAGGCGCACAATTTCAGAAGCCTGTAAAGTTTCGGCCAGCACACTCAATTTTACATTACCCATAAACTTGTAGTTAAGTGGCAAAAATAAAATTTTAAAGGGGTATGGCAAAGAATAAAAAATGGTCGGCTAAAATAGCGAAACCCTTTATAATTTTTAATGCATGAGATTATTCAATCACCTTATAAGGCTTAAACAATTTAACCTGCGTTTTTTCAACCAGAGTTTTATATTCCTCCCACTTGCCGTTAAAAAATGCATTTGTTTTTTGCACAGCTTCATTTACCAAACCCTCTGCTTCATTGGCCATGCGCATTTCCTGCTGGTCGGGTATTTTGGTTTTCTGCTGTACTTCTCCACGGGCGCTGCCCAACACATCGTTTACTGTAATTTGAAAAGGCGAGCCATAGCCCTGCTTTTCCTGCGGTTTGCCAAAAATAAAATTGCGGAGGCTTTTTATGGAGTCGGTCATAGCCTTACCAACTTTTTTTAAACTATCCACTTCTTTACCTTCTTCATTCTTTAACTGGCTTTCAATTTTAGCAATGGTTTCTTCAGCCTCGGTTAACCGATCGGTAATTTCTGTTAACCGCATGGTGCTTTTATCAAGCCTGTTCATCATCGCCATTTTTGCATCGTATATTTCTTTGCTCTCCGGCACATTTGGATCGGGACTAACCACAATCATTGTTGAGTCCATTTCTTTTCCAACCGTCATCACTAATTTATAAGTTCCCGGAAAAACCGTGTTGCCCCTTGGCTCCGGTGCATCTGGTTTTGGTTTAGGAGAGTTTGGTTGACGTATGCCTTTCATTTCGTACCCCCAGCTTTTTCTGTTGAAGCCGGTGTCAATTTTCATTTTAATAGTGCGTATCAATTCATTGCTCTGTGTATAAATTTTTATAGTTGCAGAGTCGGCCTTTGCTTTTTTAGAACTGTCTGACTTAGCAGGGGGTGTTATAAAAAAAGAATAAGCAGCGCCTCTGTCACGGTTTTCACCTTCATACAAACCCCAGATACTCCAGTCGTAACCCGGTTGTGGCCTGTACCTGGCCATGTATGCTGTTGGTGGTTGAAACAGGGTTAATTTTTTTGAGAAGACGTTACCATTATTAGCAGCCGCTTTTCTGAAGACTTTTATATCATCAAAAACATACAAGGCACGGCCAAAAGTTGCAATTACCAAGTCGGATTCCCGTTCCTGTATAGCCATATCGTATGTGGATACAGAAGGATAACCGTTTTTCCATTGCTGAAAACTTGTACCATTATCAAAACTTATCCAAAGACCATGCTCGGTTCCTACAAAAATTAAATTAGGTTCAACCGGATCCTGTATCATACACAAAGCATAACCTTTCACTTTGTTCTCATCAATCATACGCTCCCAGGTTTGACCATAATCTTTAGTGCGGAAAATGTATGGTTTAAAATCGGCACGGCGGTAATAGTTACAAACAACAAATGCCTCGCCTGCATTGTAACGGCTTGCCCGTATTTGCGGTATCCAGGCGCCCAATGGCATGCCCGGAATTTTTCCACGAAAATTAGTCCATGTTTTTCCGGCATCTTTACTTAACTGAATATTACCATCATCGGTACCAATCCAAATTACATTTTTGTCTTTGGCAGATGGTTCAATACAAAGAATGGTATTGTAATTTTCGGCACCGGTAATATCAACAGAGAGACCGCCGTTCTCATCCTGTTTTTGCTGTACTTTATTATCGGTTGTTAAATCTGGCGAAATAATTTCCCAGGTTAATCCTTTGTTGCTGCTCTTGTGTACAAACTGGCTGCCATAATAAATTGTTTTTGAGTCGAATGGGTCTTGTGCAAAAGCAGCGTTCCAGTTAAAGCGCAATCTTGTTTTTAAATCGGGCATGGGTGGTTGCAGGCCCATGCGTTCGCCGGTTGTAATGTTTTGTTTGCCCAACTCGCCACCCTGGCTCATAGCGTAAACCCAGTCATTATTATCCGGATCAGGCGATGCATCAAAACCATCGCCACCGCCAATATTGTTCCAGTAATAATTACGAATACCACCATTGCGCCATAAATAAGCTGGTCCGTGCCAGGTTCCATTGTCCTGCATGCCGCCCATTACGTTGTATGGAATTTTGTTGTCTACAGCAATATGATAAAACTGCCCTACAGGTATCCGCTCATTAAAATTCCAGTTGCGGCCACGATCACGGCTTATGCCAATACCACCATCATTGCCATCAATAAGTAAATTTGGATCAAGTGGGTTAATCCAGAATGCATGATGATCGGGATGAATGCCGCTGTA
>JANMWP010000349.1:0-4143 GCA_031394065.1 Chitinophagaceae bacterium | reverse complement strand
TCTTTTAATGGTTGCCCGGTTATTACGTAATTCAGCATTTCGGCAGTTATTACATCATGCATTCCAAACTGGTTAAAACGGCCTGTAAGTAAGCCTGCGGCTGCAACATAGCTGGTTGACCATAATGCGCTGGAGTGGGCTTTATCCATTTTCCACTCGCTGGCATTTCCTGCAGTCATATTGCCGGGCAGGTGTATATTAGTACCATGGGTTACTATAACTGCTGTAGTAGCAGGTGGCGGCGGAAAGGAATTATCGTGCGTACAGCTCACAATATATCCAAAGCCGCTGATGAGAATTACAAGTAGTAATTGTAATTTATTATTTAAGTGTTTCATAAAAAATGTTGTTTAGTAAATAATTAAAATCGCGGAGTAAAAGTATTTTGGAACGGCTGTTTTAATTCTGACTGCAATCAAGAGAATGTATGAGATATGTCATGGTTTTGTAAACCCTGCCAGAGAGATGATTTAGAATTATTATGTGCTTACACACAACCAGCAAGCTGATTTTTAATATTAAAGAAGGAGATAAAAAGATTTTTAAGCGATTTGTTTATTCTGCAATTTGCTGTTTAGCGAGGCAATGGCTAATACAAATAAAAACGTAGCTATGTTTATGAGCATGCTGTAAGTATAAATATTCATATCGTTTTTAAGTACCGATTTGTCTAATGTTTTAAATACGTAAAAATATAAATCATGCAAAATAAAAAAGATAAAAACCAGGCTATGCAATAAACTGTAAACTGGCTTTTTAGCTAACCAGGGTATAAAAAACAAGATAGAGAGCAATCCCCATATTTTTAAAGCCGGAATTTTTGAGGCTGCATTAATATGGCTTAAACTATAATCGGGGTATAAGCTTTTCAGCAAAAACCCCAGGTACAAAATACCAATAAGAGCATAGGCAAATGGGAGCAGCGTTAAAATATTTTTTTTGAATATTTTTTTTGACCAACCTGTTTCTGCAATTGCACTGATAAATAAATAAATCAATGGATAACCTGAGAAAAATAACAGGAGTTCAAGCTGCTCCAGGTAAATAAAAAAGCTATCGTCCATTTTTAAAAATTAATTATGTTTTTTTCAATTCAGATCACTGCATCCTGAAAGTAAGTGCTGCAAACTCTTCTACACTCAACGCTTCGGCACGCTTTAAAAATATTTCATCCTGTAATTCTTCGGCAGCAAATAAACTTTTAACCGCATTACGCATAGTTTTGCGGCGCTGGTTAAAAGCAGTTTTTACCAATATCCAAAAAGCCCGTTCGCTTTTATATTCCAGTGCTGTAGTTTTTCGTTTCATGCGTATTACACCGCTTTGTACTTTGGGTGGCGGGTCAAAACATTCGTTGCTTACATCAAATAAATATTCTATCTCGTAATACGCCTGCATTAAAACGCTTAACACGCCATACACTTTACTGCCCTCTTTTGATGCAGCCCTTTGTGCCACTTCCTTTTGAAACATACCGATGATGCAGGGCACATCATCTTTCCATTCGAGCACTTTAAATAAAATTTGTGTGGAGATATTGTATGGAAAATTACCAATTACTGTAAATGGTTCATCAAAGGGTTTATCCATATCCAAAAAACTCTGATGAATAATTTTATCGGCAAGCGCCGGATATTTTTTTGAGAGATAAATTACTTTTTCTTCATCAAGCTCTACTGCTTTAAAATTAATACTGGCAAAGCCCATCAGGTATTTAGTTAAAGCTCCTGCACCGGGGCCTACTTCCAGCAAATTAGCAAATGGCTCTTCTTTTAAAACATTGATAATTTTTTGAATTACCAGTTCATCTTTTAAAAAATGCTGACCCAGGGATTTTTTATGTGTGTACATGGCAGCAAAAGTAATACAAAAAAGCCCCTTCGTTATGAAGAGGCTTTTATTATTGATTATAACTTTGGACACTTATTTTATCAATACCAGTTTTTGGGTAACCACTTCGTTGTTAACATAAACCTGTATAATATAAACACCATTGCTGTATTTATCCAGGCCGGTTAACTGAATGGTATTATTTCCTTTGATTACTTTTTGGTCTTGCAGCAATACCAGTTTGCCATTGTCATCAATAAGCCGGATTGTTACAACAGACTCTTTATCTACAAAGAAAGCAATAGATACATTGTCTTTAGCAGGATTAGGAACAATAGTTAAAGCTGTTTTATTCAGTTGTTTGCGTATCACTAAAATATTGCTGTATTGTATTTCGCCTACCTTGCCAATAACTTTAATGCGGTAATAAATAACTTCACTATTCACATTGGTTATGTCATCAGTAAAAGCAAGGTCTTCTATTGTATTTAACCGGATAACCTTGTTAACTGTACCAGTTTTCAGGTAAGTACTGTTGTTGATACTTCGCTCCACTTCAAAATGATCAACCTCTTTATCAGCAATTACCTTCCAGTTCAGCAATACTTTTTGTGCCTGCAAAACTCCTGTAAGATTTAAGAACCGAACAGGTAATACATAACCAGAATAACGCCAATCTCTGTCAGTTTGATAATTCCATGTTTTTTGAACTGTTGTTCTTGAACCTGGAGCAGCATCACCGGTAAAAGAACCGTTTGTTCCCATACGGTAAGATGTTCCTTTAATATTGGTTACTGAGTTTAAGGAGTCATAACGGTTATCCAGCCCATCACCATCAGTATCCAAACCAGTAGGCGTTACATTATCATCCGCTATGCCATTTAGATTATAATCATTTCCTTCAACCCTGTCACTCAAGCCATCTGCATCTGAATCCAGATCTCTGTAATCAGGTATATTATCACCATCATGATCATAAACCATTATACCGGACCCTCCAAAGGCAGCTGGAAGATTATCGTAAGGATTCATCAACCCATCACCATCTGCATCTATCAATGTAGGTAGTTTATAATTTGCTGTTGTCTGGCCTTCTATATTATCCGGTATTCCGTCATCGTCAGAGTCAATATCCAGATAATCGTAATTACCAACACCATCTGTATTACGCAGGTTTAATGCCGGCATAGCCGAAACGGTTGTTGACCATCCATTTGCTCCAATTACACCATCAACAATTCCGTTAAGATCAACATCTGGTAAACCTGCTTCTATTACATCAACAATTCCATCTCCATCACTATCCATATCATATGCATTGGGTCTCAAATCCCTATCCAGGTTTTTATTGGGCCAACTGTCTGCACGGCCATCTCCATTTATATCTGCGCCCGTTTTTAATAAGGCAGTTGCATTGATGTAGCCATCGTGCATGCCATCGTTATTAGCATCTACAAAACCATCAATTTTTCCATCATTATTTGTATCGGGGCCTCCTGCTTCAACAACATCAGGTATGCCATCATTATCACTGTCCAGGTCAAGAAAGTTTGGTACGGCGTCGCCATCCAAATTGGGCAGCCCTAAACCTGTTCCCGAATTATTGGCACCCGAATTATTGGTATCAACGTTTTGTGATAATCCATCACCATCTGTATCGGTAAAGTTGTCAATCTTTCCATTGCCATCTACATCTACGCCGTATGCTTCCACCACATCCGGTATACCATCATTGTCGCTATCCAGATCAAGCATATTTATTATTCCATCGAGGTCTGTATCAAACCTGTCATCTATGCCATCGAAATTTGAATCTACTCTTCCGGGAAAATCTGTATCCAGGTAATTTGGAATTCCGTCGTTGTCCGAATCCCCATCTGCCTGAAAATTATCATTAATAAAATCATTATTATAATCTACATAACCAGGGTAGGCAGTATTATAGCCATTTGCTGTTGCGGCCGCTATATTGCTTTCAATATAATCGGGTATACCGTCTTTATCTTTATCAATATCGCAACTGATAAATATGGTAACAGATTGCGCCGCAGTTGTGTTACATAAACCTTCGGCCCTTAGATAATATGTTGTAGTTACCAAAGGTATTACTGTTAGGGTATCGCCCGACCCGATCAATGTTCCACCCGGACTGCCTGTGTACCATTTCCAACTGGCTCCTGCTCCTAAAGTTCCTCCTGTTCTGAATATCTTTACAGATATGCCCGGACAGATATTGTTTTTATTTTTATCTGCTGCTGTTGCTGCTACGGATGGTTGATTTACAGTTATAAGCTTAGTTACACCACTGGTTGT
>JANMWP010000325.1:0-2536 GCA_031394065.1 Chitinophagaceae bacterium | reverse complement strand
GAGCTGCAGAAAAGGAATTTTTTCCTGTAAACACACATAGTGTAATGCGGCACCTTCCATGGTTTCAATAGCTGCGTTAAAATTATTTACAAATTGATTTCTTTGTAAGGCACTGTCGCGTATTTTATTTACTGTAATTGCCTTTACAGCAGAAAGTTCTGTTTTTTTAAAATGGGTATTTAAATTTATCAACCATCCATTGTTAAACGGAAATTCATCTTTGTCTGCAAAGGGAGTATTGAAAACCGGCGTATAATTTTCTTTTTCTTCAAAACCCAAATCAGCAAAACAATCCTGTTTTACCAATACAACTTTACCCAATAAAACATCACTATTAAAACAACCTGCAATACCTGCCTGAATGATTAAGTCATATTCCATCTGGTGAATTCGCTTTTGCAGGTGATAAATAGTTGACGGAACCCCAACACCGGTAATCAGTACATCAACCCGGGCGTTGGCATCTGTAAATGGCTCAATTTCTTGTGCCGTTGCAGCTATAACTAAGATTTGCATATTGCAAATTTCGTACTTACGCTTCACATTTCAGGATTTAGCCGTTACCTTTGCCGAAATTCAGCATATTTGATGGTTTACATTACCAGAATAGAACATTTTAATGCAGCTCATAAATTATTTAACCCGGCCTGGAGCAGGGAAAAAAATGAGCAGGTATTTGGTAAATGCGCCAATGAAAACTGGCATGGCCACAATTTTGAATTGTTTGTTACACTGAAAGGAGACCCTGACCCGGATACCGGTTTTGTGTACGACGTAAAAAAACTGAGTATAATTGTAAAAGAGCATGTAATTGATAAGTTAGATCATAAAAACCTGAATATTGATGTGGATTTTATGAAGGATAAACTTTGCTCGATAGAAAACCTGGTAATCGGCATCTGGAATGAACTGGCACCACATTTGCCCGCAGGCGTACAACTGCACTGTCTTAAATTGTCTGAAACGCCCCGGATTTTTGTGGAATACTATGGTAACTAATTTTAGTTTCAGTAAAACAAACGATAACTTTAGGCAGTGTCTAAGTTTGAAAAGATGTCAGGGTAAGCCTGTCGAACCCGGTGTGTTATAATTGACCCCGCCTTCGACAGCACTTCGACAGGCTCAGTACAGGCTGACAGCTAATTAATTAAAGCTGCATTTCAAACTGAAACAAACCTTAACTTTATTTAAAATTAGCTTTCAATTCTTGCAGCGTTTAAACAGCATACTTCTGTTTTAACCTGCAGCAAATTTTGTTCTGATTATTTACCATAAGTTTTAAGAACAAATTTTATCAGTTGTTGTTATATCTATGTTATGAGTAAAAAAGTAGCCGTTTACCGTAAAGAACATTTTAATGCAGCTCACCGGCTCAACAATCCTGCATGGGATGAAGCCACCAACCAACGTGTATTTGGCAAATGCAACAATCCGCATTTTCACGGGCATAATTACGAACTGGTAATTAAAGTAACCGGCGAGCCTGATGCCGAAACCGGTTATGTGATGGACATGAAGGCGCTGAGTGATATTGCTCAGGAACATGTGATTGAAAAGTTTGATCATAAAAACCTGAATGATGATACAGCGGAATTTAAATATTTAAATCCTACTGCAGAAAATATTGCCATTGTTATTTATGATATTTTAAGGGAAAAAATTGATCAGCAATTTGACCTGCAAATACGCCTGTATGAGACAGAAAGAAATTTTGTGGATTACCCGGCATAAATCATAAATCTAAAATCTAAAATCATAAATCTAAAATCAGATATGGCTTACAAAAAAATTGAGGAGTACGACGAAGTAACCACATCGGCACTCAAAGAAAATTACAAAAGCACTTTAAAACTGCTTGGTGAAAACCCGGACAGGGAAGGATT
Organism: Chitinophagaceae bacterium; assembly: GCA_031394065.1. Lineage (GTDB taxonomy): Bacteria > Bacteroidota > Bacteroidia > Chitinophagales > Chitinophagaceae > Ferruginibacter. The sequence goes on along the minus strand of JANMWP010000325.1, from coordinate 653 downwards.
GGAAAAAACACCCGAACGGGTTGCTAAAGCCATGCAGTTTCTTATGCAGGGATACGAAATTGATGCCAATGCTATTTTAAACTCTGCCAAATTTCATGAAGATGTTAGTGAAATGATTATTGTAAAAGATATTGAACTGTACAGCATGTGTGAGCACCACATGTTGCCTTTTTACGGAAAAGCCCATGTGGCTTATATTCCAAACGGGTATATAACAGGGCTAAGCAAAATTGCAAGGGTAGTAGATATTTACAGCCGCCGCCTGCAGGTACAGGAAAGATTAACACACCAGATATTGAATTCGATAAAAGAAACACTTAATCCGCTTGGTGTTGCCGTTGTAATTGAAGCATCGCATTTATGTATGATGATGAGAGGTGTATCTAAACAAAACTCCGTAACAACAACATCGGCCTTTTGGGGAGAGTTTGAAAAAAATGAAACGAGGAGTGAGTTTGTGAAGCTCATTAGTGCTAAACTTCACTAGTTTATTGGTTTACTGGTTTAATTGTTTATTTGTGGTTAGATTTTTTTAACTTCAAATAAACTTTTTTTATGCATACACTTGAAGAACTGGATGTATACAATTTATCCCAAAGTTTTAGTGATTCTATTTGGTTTATGGTAGAAAAATGGGAAAACTTTCCGAAGTT
>JANMWP010000089.1:0-4875 GCA_031394065.1 Chitinophagaceae bacterium | reverse complement strand
CTTCCTTTAAACATGCTGTAAAAGAAATTGAAAACAAACAGTAACTGAACAGCAAAAACAATCATTGCTACAAAACTGATAAATTCATTCAATCCGCTGAATTGATTAAATGAAGTCCATCCTGAAAAATCGTAATAGCGGCGTGGCATACCGGCAAGGCCCTGGTAATGCATTGGCCAGAAAATTAAATATGCTCCGATAATGGTTACCCAAAAATGGATATAGGCCATGGTATTGTTTAAATACCGGCCAAACATTTTAGGAAACCAATGATAAACACCCGCAAACATTCCAAAGAAAGAAGCTACACCCATTACAATATGAAAGTGAGCTACAACAAAATAGGTATCGTGCAAATGAAGGTCAAGTGCAGAGTTTCCTAAAAAGATTCCTGTTAATCCGCCGCTGATAAATAAACTTACAAATCCAATGGCGAATAACATACCCGGTGTAAAGCGGATATTTGCACGCCATAAAGTTGTAAGCCAGTTAAATACCTTAATGGCCGATGGAACCGCAATTAATAAAGTGAGTAACACAAATACCGATCCCAGGAAAGGATTAAGGCCGGTTACAAACATATGATGCGCCCAAACCAAAAAGGCAAGTATTGCAATTGCAAACACAGAACCCACCATTGCCATATAACCAAAGATTGGTTTGCGGCTGTTAACACTGATAATTTCAGAGCTCATGCCCATGGCCGGCAATAAAATAATATATACCTCAGGGTGGCCAAGGAACCAGAATAAATGCTGGAACAGAATTGCACTGCCGCCTTCATTCGGTAAAATTTTACCGGCAACAACAATATCACTTAAATAAAAACTGGTCCCCAGATTACGGTCGAATAATAATAAGATAGCCCCTGATAACAATACAGGAAAAGAAAGTACACCCAATACTGCGGTAAAGAATAATGCCCAGATGGTAAGTGGCAAACGGGTCATACTCATTCCCTTTGTACGCATGTTGAGGATAGTAGTAATATAATTTAAACCGCCCAATAATGCTGATACAATAAACATAGCCATACTCACCAACCAAAGATCCATTCCAATTTTTGCTCCGCTTGATGCATCACCCAACGCACTTAACGGTGGGTAGATTGTCCACCCGCCACTTGCAGGGCCGGTTTGAACAAACAAAGAAGTAAACATGATTATAGAAGAAAGAAAGAAAAACCAATAGCTCAGCATATTTAAAAATGGCGAAGCCATATCTCTTGCACCTACCTGTAAAGGAATCAGGAAGTTTGCAAATGTTCCGCTTAATCCGGCTGTTAATACAAAGAAAACTAAAATAGTTCCATGCATGGTAACCAAAGCATAATAAAATTCAGGCTTTAATTTACCGCCGGCAGCCCAATGGCCCAGCAAATCTTCCAGCCATGGAAAAGTTGATTCTGGGTAACCCAGTTGTAAACGGAATATTACCGAAAACAAACCACCAATGATTGCCCATATCATACCCGTTACCAAAAACTGTTTGGCAATCATTTTATGATCCTGGCTAAAAACGTATTTGGTTATAAACGTTTCATGATGATGATGTTCGTGATGTGTATCATGTGATTCATGAACATCGGCATGTTGTAATGTGACTACGCTACTCATATTCTTAACTTTTTTTTCGAACCGGCTTTTAATTATTTTTTGCAGGTAAAATCTGTGTTACCAATTTAACCTTGTTGCTGTCTGCTGTATTTTGTACCGGAGCTTTCTCCGGAAACAAAGTATAGTATTCAGGTTTTTGCTCAGCTAACCATTTTTTATATTCTTCCATTGTTTCAACAACGATTACACCCCTCATGGCATAATGGCTTGCTCCACACAACTGGTCGCATGATATTTCAAAATTAAAATCTGGATTACCTGTTTTCTTCTTCATATCGGCAGTGGTAATCTTTGGTGTAAACCATTGTGTGGTTGGTATACCGGGTACCGCATCCATCTTTAACCTGAAATGAGGAAGACCAACATCATGTATTACATCCTGCGAATGGATTACCATTTTAACCGGAACACCAACCGGAACATGCATGGTTGTATTTACATGAATATCATCCAGGCTTGCAGGATCAGCAAAATCAACTCCCAGGTTATTTTTAGCTGTGTATAATTTAAAATTCGTTTTTCCCAATGTTTTATCTGCTCCCGGATATCTGAACTCCCAGGCAAACTGGTGACCGGTTATTTCAACTACAATAGAATTTTTTGGCGCATCGCCAGTAATTTTAAACCAGTACTTTAAACCAAACACAACCAATACAGTTAAGAAAATTGCCGGAACCGTGGTCCAGATTAATTCCAGCTTTGTATTGTGCGGAAAGTAAAATGCTTTTCTGTCGTCTTTTTGCTGGTATTTAAAACAGAACCAGAACAACAGTACCTGTGTAAGCACAAAAACAACCCCGGTTATGGCTACTGTTATCATAAACATTAAATCCAGTTTTTCTCCCTCTACCGATGCAGACCCTTGCGGAAATAAGGTTTTACCATAGTACAATTCGTTGCAGTACCAAACGCCAATTAAACCAAAAATTAAAAATCCAAGCAGAAAAAATGCATTGATTTTATTATTCTGTTTACGGGTTTTATCCTCGCCTTTTAAAACGCTTACGTACTCGCTTGCTTTTGCAATCTGAAAGATGACTACAAATACCAATGCGCCTAAAGCTATCATTAAAAACTCCTTCATGATTCAAAGTTATTTTCTGTAAATGTTATTCTAATTTCCTGTTTAATCTTAAACTCAATATTCAACTACTTTTGGTATCAAAAGCAATTTTATTTATGTGTGATGAATCATACTCTCATTTAAGAAAGGATGATTTTTTGCCAGCATGGAATGTTTGCTTAAATAATTTCCGGTGCCCCACATAATTAATCCAATAAACAAACAGGCTGTGCCAAATTCAAAAAAGCCTAAACTAAAATGATTGTGCAAAGTACCCGGCATTACCATTTGAAAAAAATCTATCCAGTGCCCAAAAATGATCATTACGGCCATAACGGTAACCAGGGTCCAGTTTCTTTTAGATCCCTTCTTCATCAATATTAATAACGGGCAAAGGAAATTAATTATTAAGTTGAAGAAGAAAATTCCTTTGTAGGGGCCAGCCTTGGTAGCAGTACCTATTCGCTCAATAAAATATTTTGTTTCCTCCGGTTGGTTACTATACCAGATCAGCATATACTGAGAGAACCAGAGATAGGTCCAGAAAATAGAGAAGGCAAACATGAATTTTCCCAGATCATGCAGATGTTCATCAGTAACATATTCAAGCTGGTTGCGGTTTTTTAAATAAATTACAAATAAGGCAATTAATGAAATGCCCGAAACAAATGTGCTTGCAAAAGTGTACCAGCTGTACATGGTGCTGTACCAGTGAGCATCAATACTCATAAGCCACAACCACGGAATGGTAGAGGCAACGGTGAGTGTAAAAACAATGGTGTATAAAGATGCCCAAACGGTATTGCTCCATATCCATTTTTTTCCGGTTTCATAATCCATATGGCCTTTCTTATCGCTTTCCAGACTCATACTCCGCATTTTTTTACCCAAAAACCACCAAAGAAAAATGGTGATAGAGGACCATATTGTAAAAAAAGGTATGCTTAAAAAGCCGCTTTTGCCTTTTAGTATATGATCGTTAGCAACTGCCTCTTTATCTAACCAGTGATAAATATCGGTACGGCCTCCAAATACGATGGCCATTAATATTACAAAAGTTATAACGCCCAGAATAGGTACCACACTTGAAATAGCTTCAGATACCCGTCTGAATGCAATTACCCAACCGCCCATTGCCATGGTGGTAACACAAATAAAAAACATTGCTGCATTTACAACCAATAAAAAGAACACGCTGTTTTGTAATAGTACAGCCCAAAAACGGGTGCTGTTTACATGGTCGCCTTCATGCGAATGAATCCATGGTTCAAATTTAAATACGCCATACAACAATGCTACTACGCCGACAGCAATCAGGCCATACGTCCACTTTTTATAACTACCGGGTAATTGAAATTGGTGATCCATCTAATCTTTATTTTGTGTTTATGCTTTTATTTTTTTACAGTTGCACTATCTACTTTGGAGGCTGTTGTTGCAGCCGTCTTAGGTTCAAGTGTTCTGATGTACTGTACAATTCTCCAGCGCTGCTCCCTGCTTAACTGAGATGCATAGCTACCCATGTTATTCTGGCCATATTCCATTACAAAAAATATTCTGCCATCGCTGTAACCCGGTGATGCTGCTATAATACTTTTTACGCCGCCAATTTTTGGTGCAAGCGGTCCGTTTGCCTCGGCTTTTGCACCATGGCAAACAGCACAATTAATATTGAATAATCTACCAGCTTCTTCCAGTTCTTTACCTGTTAATGGTCCCAATGGATTTTTTACCTGTGTACTTAAATTCAGTAAGCCATTACTATCGTTTGGAACATTAAAGGGATATAGCTCCCCTCTTTTCAAAGTACCTGCAGGAGGCAGGTTATTAAAAAATATTTTATGCCCTGCGCTGTTTGGATCCATTGTAAAAATAGCTGAGTCACGGGATGCATAACTTTCGTAAGCACGGCTGTAAGCCATATCAGGCATATAAGCCCGGCCCGGTTCACGTTTATCTTTACAACCAATAAACACAGCAGCCATTGATAAAACCAGTGTTGCTATAATTGCTATTTTTTTCATTCTGATATACATTTGGCCCCCTCCAACTCCCCCTGAAGGGGAGGGTTATCGAAGCGAATTAATTAATTCTAAGTTCTTTCATTTTTTTAAAAATATAAATTTCACTCTCCGCAAAAATCTCCTCCATTTCCCTCCCCTCGGGGGAGGATAGGAGGGGCCACTAATACCCTTT
>JANMWP010000238.1:0-2001 GCA_031394065.1 Chitinophagaceae bacterium | reverse complement strand
TGAAAATCGCCTTTAAGGCTGTAACCTTTTTTTGAATACTCCAGCCCTGGCTCAAAAGCAAAAACTTCCGAAATGGGAATGTGAACATAACCGCCGATATGCAGCCCTGTTCTGCCTTTTGTTACAATGTATCCATCTGTTTTATCAACAAGATCCTGAATGATCTGGATATCATCGCCCTTCCAGGTGGCATAATTAACGCCTGACCGGATACCATAAGTGACCTGTGCATGAAGGGTGTTTATCATCAATATGCTGATGATGGAAAAGAATAATTTTCTGATCATAGTTGGTTTGCAGGGTTTAAGGGCTGCGTGATTTTTCTTAATTAGAAAATGATGCCATGATTTTTTTGTTTGCACAAGTATTTGTTAAAGCAAATTGTGTTTACAAGCGGTTAACAAAAAGCAATTGTGTAAGTTTGCTGCACTAAAACACTGTTATGGAAAAGGCTGTTTATTATGCAGATTACCTGCAACTGGAAAAAATTACCGGTGCACAGGATCCCGAAAGTTTTAAGGAAGGAAAAGAACCGGCTCATGATGAAATGCTTTTCATCATCATTCACCAGGCTTATGAACTTTGGTTTAAGCAGATTTTGTTTGAAGTGAATTCGGTGATTGATATTATGAACAAGCCGGTGGTAAACGATAACAGTCCCGAAATGCAAACAGTGGTACATCGCTTAAAAAGAGTGGTTACCATTTTAAAAGTATTGGTGCAGCAGATAGATATTATGGAGACGATGACGCCGATGGATTTTCTAGACTTCCGGGATATGCTGCGGCCTGCATCCGGTTTTCAGAGTTACCAGTTTAAAGTGCTGGAGGCAAAACTTGGTTTAAAATTTGAACAGCGCCACGGACAAAATTATTACACATCGCAACTGAAAGAAAAAGATATTGCGATTATTAAAGAGGCTGAAAGTGGTAAGAGTGTTATTGAATTGATTAACACCTGGCTGGAAAGAATGCCTTTTATTACCGAAGACTTCTGGAAAAATTACCAGCAGGTTTATGTGGGTAGTTTGGCCGAGGCAGAAAAAAATAATGCAGCAACTTTTGAAACTGTCTTTAATAATGCAGATGAAAATATGGAGAGGAGCCTTAGCCCCAAAGCATGCCGCTCGGCTTTGTTTATTATGATGTACCATGGTTACCCCATGCTGGAACAACCTTTTCAATTGCTGGATACTTTGCTGGAAATTGACAACCAGTTAAGCAACTGGCGCAGCCGCCACATTAATATGGTGCAGCGTATGATTGGCACCCGCATTGGAACCGGTGGCAGCACAGGAGCCGGTTATTTAAAAGCGGCCATGGATAAACATTATATTTTTAAAGAACTGGCGCAACTGAACAGCTTTTTGGTTGACAGGAAGAAGTTGCCGGTGTTGGGGAAGGAAGTGGGAGAGAAGTTGGGGTATAATTTTTAAAGTAATAACGGGTATTTGGTGTGTTATCGTTTTTTAATTAAATAAGGTCATACTTATTTTGAAAACGTGAGAAAGTATTGATAAACTCCAAGGCTCGAACTCGTTAATCATTTCAGGTAAATCTTTTACTGATACAACCGTGCCACTTCTACTTGAACTCGATTTGTGGATAAATTCTTCTCGTGTTGGAGTGAATGTTTTTTCATCTAAATCCATCTCGATAATAAAGCAGACCGCTAAATGCTTTTTACTTTTTTTGGAAACAGGAGAATAAATAAGAAATGGAATTTGTGATCCGATAGTAAGTGTTTCATTAATCTCTTCCTTAATTTCCCTTTGCAGAGCTCGTTTAATTACTTCTAAACTTGGATCTGTGGCTGAAATTCTATCTTCTTGTCTTACATGCCCACCAAGATAAAGTAAAATTCTGTTATGTTCTGGGGATCCTTTCGTTGCTTTATGTTCATTTTTTTTCAAAACAAGTACTTTTTTTCTAGCAGAATCGGTTATTACAGCAATAGCAACAGGTTGAACATAGTTTTCTTCTTCAATTATATTACGCTCAC
>JANMWP010000108.1:0-10286 GCA_031394065.1 Chitinophagaceae bacterium | reverse complement strand
ACTTAAATAATAGATGTCGTCATTTTGCAACAAAGCATCTACATCGCTTGCATGTAATGCAGCACCGGCAGTTTCAAAAATAGTTGCCGGCACACAACTTGGTGCACCAAAATGAAATTTAAACGGTACTGTTTTTCCATTGTTAATCATAAATTCTACACCTTGCATTCCGCATACATTGGCAATTTCGTGCGGATCGCTGATGGTGCCAACCGTACCATGCACAACAGCCAGTTTTGCAAATTCGGACGGTACAAGCATAGAGCTTTCTATATGCACGTGGCTATCAATAAAACCGGGAAGAATAAGGCCCCCTCCATCTCCCCCGATTGGGGGAGGGTTTACCGCAGCGATTGATTTTATCTTTCCATTTTCAACAGTTAACTCTCCGTAAAAAATATGTTGAGCGGGTATATCAACAATATTGCCTGCTATTTTAAAACTGTTCATCTTTTTTTCTGCGATATTACTACTAATTATACAAAAGGTTAAAGTACATGTTAAATGGAAACTAAAAAAAGAAATGCAGTATGATAATTACCTATATTTACAGCCTAAAAAAAAGAAAAAATGAAAAATTTAATCATCTTCGGATTCTTTATTCTTGCACTTGTATTTGCCCAGTTTGCGCAGGCACAAACAGTTGATGATGTCATCAACAAACATATATCCGCTTTGGGAGGTAAAGAAAATTTAAACAAAATTCAGAATGTGGTAATGGAAGGCAGCCTTTCTATACAGGGAACAGAAATTGCTTTAACCATAACACAGGTAAACAATAAATTAAGCCGCCAGGATATTACCGCAATGGGTATGCATGGTTTTGATATGATGGGCAATACCGAAGGCTGGCAGTACATGCCTTTTCAGGGAATGCAAAAGCCCGAACCAAAAACGGCCGATGAAGTAAAGAAAAGCCAGAGCGACCTGGATATTGCAGGCCCATTGGTTGATTATGCTGCCAAAGGACATAAGGTAGAATTGATAGGAAAAGAAGATGTGGAAGGAACAGAATGTTATAAATTAAAAATTACACTTGCCGGCGGAAAAGAAGTTACCTATTTTATTGATCCTGCATCCAGCATGATCATCAGAACCAAAGAAACCAGAAAAATGAACGGACAGGATGCTGAAATGCAGACAGATCTTTCTGACTATAAAGATGTGGAAGGCGTTAAAATGCCCTTCAGCATTACACAGCAATTTGGTACGGTGTTAATTTCGAGCATTAAAGTAAACCAAACCATACCGGAAAGTGCTTTTAAACACGATATGTAAAATATACTTTTTAAAAAATAACCCGGTTTCAAAAAGCCGGGTTATTTTTTTAAACGGTAATAGGTAATACAACATTAGTTGTAATTTACCTTTTACTTTCTGCTTAACAAAATCATGATCTATTTATGAAATCAGCTTTTATTTTTTTCGCCGGTTTAGTTTTTGCGATATCTGCAAAAGCCCAAATCACTTCTGCAACATTTGGCATGATGGAAGCCCGCCAGATAGGCCCTGCAACCATGGGTGGCCGCTTAACAGCCATTGAAGGTGTTAACAACGAACCACGTACCATGTATGTTGGTTCGGCCGGTGGCGGTGTCTGGAAAACCACCAATGCAGGTGTAAGTTTTAAATCTGTTTTTGATAAATATTGCCAAAGCATTGGGGCCCTGGCAGTTGACCAGAAAAATCCGAAAGTGATTTTTGTAGGTACCGGCGAAAGTAATATGCGTAACACCGTTTCTGTTGGTGATGGTTTGTATAAATCAACTGATGAAGGAGAGAACTGGACAAAAATTAACGGCTTCGACAGTACAGAACATATCAGCCGTATCATCATTGATCCGCAAAATTCAAATAATATTTATGTGGCTGTGCCGGGCCCTTTATGGAGCGATAGTAAGCACCGGGGTTTATACAAATCAACCGACGGTGGAAAAACTTTCGAAAAAATTCTTTTCGTCAATGAGCAAACCGGCGTTGCAGATATTGCAGTGAACACAGCTAACCCCGCTATTGTTTATGCAACCAGCTGGGAGTTCAGGCGTAAACCTTATTCATTTAATTCGGGCGGAAAAGGAAGCGGTATTTATAAAAGTGTAGATGGCGGTAAAACATGGAAGGAACTTACCAATGGCTTGCCACCAAAACCTTTTGGCCGCAGTGCCATTACACTGGCACCAAGTGCACCAGATAATTTAATTGTGATACTGGAAGCAGAAAAAACAGGCTTGTATATTTCTGCCGATGGCGGCGAAAGCTGGAAGCAGCAAAGCTCTACAGTGAATGTGGTATCAAGACCATTTTATTTTTCGTGCCTGGTAATTGACCCTAAAGACCCTAAAAGGGTTTATCGCCCGGGCTATGGTTTTAGTTATAGTGATGATGGTGGATATTCTTTTGCTGATGGTGGCGGTAATGTACATTCCGATCATCATGCTTTATGGATCAATCCAAACTATACCAATCAAATGTATTTGGGAACCGATGGTGGTTTGTATGTAAGCAATGACCGTGGTGCAAACTGGATGATGTTATCGGTGCTGCCGGTTTCGCAGTTTTATCATGTTACATACGATGTAAAGGAGCCGTACAATGTGTATGGTGGTTTGCAGGATAACCAAAGCTGGTATGCGCCTTCGCAAAGTGCCGGCGGTATTGAAAACAGCGACTGGAAAAATATTGGCGGTGGCGATGGATTTTGGGTACAGGTAGATGGAATGAATCCGGATATAGTTTATTCCGAGTCGCAGGGCGGAGAAATTGTACACACCGATTTAAAACAGGGCAAGGCATTTAATATAAAACCGCAACAGGCTTTAAATGATGAAAAGCTTCGGTTTAACTGGAACACACCGATTGTTATCGGCCAAAAAAATAAACGTAATCTATACATTGCTGCACAATATTTATATAAATCGGTTGACGAAGGAAAAAACTGGACAAAAATTTCTCCCGATCTTACAACCAATAATAAAGAAAAACAAAAGCAGGAACAATCCGGAGGGCTTAGTGCCGATAATACATCTGCCGAAAATCATTGCACCATTTTTACCCTTGCAGAATCATCGTTGGATGATAATTTAATTTGGGTTGGTACCGATGATGGGAATCTGCAATACACAACCGATGGCGGAAAAAACTGGACCAATGTTGCGGTCAATTACGCAGCAGCTGGTATTCCGGCACAAACCTGGGTAAGCAGTATTGAGCCATCGAAGTTTGATAAAAATACCGTGTATGCAAGTTTTGATAATCATATGTATGGCGATGTAAAAACTTACATCGCTAAATCAAATGATATGGGCAAAACATGGACCATGTTGAAGAGCGAAGAGTTTACAGGCTTTGCACATAAAATAAAAGAAGACAATGTAAACAAAGATTTATTATTTGCCGGAACCGAAATGGGTTTATACGCATCGCTTGATGGTGGAGTCAATTGGTTCCGCATGAAAAATAATATTCCCTGGAAAGCACTGGTAAGAGATATACAAATTCATCCCGTAACCAATGATTTGATTCTGGCTACACATGGCCGCGGTATCATGATTGTAGATAACATATCACCCATGCGCAACATGACCAAAGAAGTTGCTGCAAAAGATGTTGTCATCTTCAATTCAAAACCCATTAATCTTACCATGGGTAAATATTATGTTGGCTCGGGCAGCGGCGATGGATATATCGGCGGCAATTCATCACAGCAGGCTCCAATACAATATTATTTTAGAGACCGTATTAACAGCGGCGAAGTAAAGATTGAGATTTATGATAAGCTCGGTAAACTGGTACAAACAATACCAGGCAGCAAGCGCAGGGGTATAAATATTGTTGACTGGAATATGAGAGTAACACCACCCAAAGTAGCCAGTGGCGGCACTAAGGTAGATTTTGGAGGTTTTGTGGCACCCATGGTTTTACCGGGCGAGTACACCGTTAAATTAAAAGTAGGTGATAAGCTGTATGAGAATAAAATTATCATGCAACGTGATGCAACCAGCGACATGAGCCTTGCAGATATGGAAGATCAATACAACACAGCAATGCAGTTATATAATATGCATGAGCGCCTGGGTAAACTGGTTGACAGCATCAGTACCAAACAAAAAATGCTGCAACAATATTTACCAAAAATTAAAAATGCCAAACTTAAAAAAAGAGTGCAGGAATATTATGACAAACTGGAAGACCTGCGGAGCAAATTACTGGCCACCAAACAAAAATCGCAGTTTGCTGATGAGAAAAAATTACGGGAAGATATTACGGAAGTATATGGCGCTGTTTGTAACCAGGAAACAAAGCCATCCAACCTGCAAAAAGAAAGAACCGGTGTTTTATCGCAACAGGTTGGCGATGCTGAAAAACTGAGTGCAACCATCAATGCACAGTACGATCAAAAAGTAAAAAATGAATTGGTAAAAGAAAAAATTGATAAGATGGATACGGAGATTAAGAAAAAGGAAAATCAGTAGAAGGCTGCCAAATTCTATATTATCTTTGGGGTCTTAAAAAATTGAATAATGAAAAGATTAAACAGTTTTGGAGTTTTTATTTGTTTATTGATGTCTGTGCAGTTTGTTCAGGCACAAACGGTGGATGAAATTATAAATAAACACATTGCAGCAATGGGTGGAAGGGAAAAAATAATGAACCTCTCCAGTGTATTAATGACGGGCACATTTAAGGCAACCGGCGACACACAAAACATCCCGATGATAACTACAAAAAAGCACATGATTGGCTCCCGCATTGATATTGAAGCGAATAAAACAAGTAATTACCAGATCATCACTCCTGAATATGGATGGATTTATACACCGGTGCAGGGCGATAAACAGCCAAGACCATTGATGGAAGGCCAGTTTAAATCTGGCCAGGTGCAATTGGATTTGCATGGACCATTTATAAATACTGACCAAAAAGGATATACAATTGAAATGGATGGCAAAGAAATGGTGGAAGGATCCATGTGTAACAAACTGAAAGTAGCAGCACCCAATAAAAACGTAACGGTTTATTATATCGACAGTAAATCAAATTTTATTGTTATGTCCAGTACCAAAATGTTTCAGTTTGGTGCTTTGGAAGATATAATAACCACTTACGGCGACTATAAACAAAATGCAGATGGTTATTGGTTTGCTTATTCAAATGCCGGACCACGCGGAGCAACCCATTATGATAAAATAATAACCAACGTTCCCGTTGATGAAAAGATATTTAAAATAAACTAAAACAGAACTATCATTGAAAAAGTTGGGTGCATTTAAAATTGTCGTAAGGGTTGCCAACCTTTAAAAAGTCTATTTCAACTTAAAAGCTCTTTTATGAAGGTTGGCAACCCTTTAATCCGCTGCGACAATTTTAAATGCACCCAAAAAGTGTTCCGGCATCCCGGAACACTTTTTATTTGTACCTTCCAACACTAATTTATTTTTATGCAAAAAGGATTACTGCTTATTATGATTGTTGCAATTGCAACAAATTCATTCTCACAAAAAAAACAAAACGACGATAGTGTTTTATTTAGTAAAGTAAAATACCGTTCTGTGGGCCCATACCGCGGCGGCAGAAGCGGTGCAGTTGCAGGTGACCTGAACCAAAAAAATACTTTTTATTTTGGCAGTACGGGCGGCGGTGTATGGAAAACTTTAGACGGTGGCAGCAACTGGAAAAACATTACTGATAAATATTTTGGTAGCAGCATTGGTTGTGTTTCTGTTGCACCAAGCGACCCAACTATTTTATATGTTGGCGAAGGCGAAAGTACATTAAGAGGCAATGTGAGCGAAGGTTTCGGTATCTGGCGTACAGATGATGGTGGCCGTAGCTGGAAGAATCTTGGACTGAAAGATACCCGGCATATTATCCGTATCATCATTCATCCAAAAAACCCGGATATTGTTTGGGTGGCTGCAATTGGCCATTTATTTGGGCCCAATACAGAGCGTGGAATTTTTAAAACAACCGATGGAGGAAAAACCTGGAAAAAAGTTTTGTATGTGAATGAAAAAACCGGTTGCAGCGATTTAATAATGGAACCAGGCAACCCATCTGTTTTGTATGCAGGTACCTGGCGTATACAACGTACGCCATACAGCATGGAAAGTGGTGGCGATGGCGGCGGTTTGTGGAAGAGCATTGACGGCGGTGAAACCTGGAAAAATATTTCAACCGCAAAGGGATTGCCAAAAGGTCTTTGGGGAATCGTGGGAGTTACCGTTAGTCCATCTAATACCGATAAAATTTATGCATTGATAGAAAACGCCGCAGGTGGTATGTTTGTAAGCAGTGATGCCGGCGAAAGCTGGACCCTGCAAAGCAGCGATAACAACATCCGGCAGCGGGCATGGTATTACAGTAAAGTTTTTGTGGACCCCAAAAATGAGAATGATGTGTATGTGTTGAATGTAAATTTTTTAAAAAGCACCGATGGTGGAAAAACATACAAAACCATCAGAACACCACATGGTGATCATCATGACCTATGGATAGATCCGGCAGACGGTAAAAGAATGATCATTGCTGATGATGGTGGTGCACAAATAAGTTTCGATGGAGGTGATAACTGGAGTACTTATATGAATCAGCCAACTGCACAGTTTTACAGGGTAAGTACCGATAATCATTTTCCTTACCGGATATTAGGTGCACAGCAGGACAATTCAACCGTAAGAATTTTATCACGCAGTGATGGCGGACAAATTACACAGGATGACTGGCAAACAACAGCCGGTGCAGAAAGCGGTTATGTGGTGGCCGATCCGTTAAATCCGGATATTGTTTATGGCGGAAATTACAGTGGTTATTTATCAAGGCTTGATCATAAAACCGGCGAGAATCGTGCAGTAAGTGTTTGGCCCGATGACCCATTAGGTGGCGGAATTGATGTTGCCAAATACCGTTTTCAATGGAACTTCCCTATTTTCTTTTCGCCACATAATCCTAAAAAATTATATGCCGGTGGCAACCATTTATTTGTAACTGAAAATGAAGGTGCATCCTGGACAGCATTGGGCGGAGATTTAACAACCAATGATAAAAAACGGCAGGCTTCCAGTGGCGGTACCATTACAAAAGACAACACCGGCGTTGAAGTTTACTGTACCGTTTTTACAGCAACAGAATCTGCTTTGGAAAAAGACCTGTTGTGGACGGGCAGTGATGACGGACTGATACATGTTAGTAAAGACGGCGGCAAAAACTGGGAAAATGTAACGCCTGTAGCGGCCGGCCAGTGGATGATGTGGAACTGTGTAGAAGCAGATCCGTTTAAAAAAGGCAAAGCCTATTTTGTTGGTACAAAATATAAGAGTGATGATTTTGCGCCTTATATTTTTAAGACAGAAGATTATGGAAAAACATGGACTAAAATAACCAACGGAATTGGAGCCATGCATTTTGCCAGGTGTTTAAGAGCTGATAAAAGAAAATCGGGACTGTTGTATTGTGGTACCGAGTATGGCATGTATATCAGTTATGATGATGGTGCCAATTGGAAACCCTTTCAGCTGAATTTACCGATGGTGCCCATTACCGATTTAACCATTAAAGAAAACGATTTAATTGTTGCAACACAGGGCCGTTCTTTTTGGGTGCTGGATGATTTAACACCGGTACAACAAACAGATAACGGCATCCTGGATAAAAATTTATTTGCCTTTAGTGTAAATGATGCATACCGGTACGACGGTAATCAAAACCCAAATCCGAAAAACGCAGGAATGAATCCGCCGAACGGTTCTGTATTCAATTATTATCTGAAAAATATTTCCGATTCAGCGAAAGTTAGTATTGACCTGTTGGATAAAAATAAAAAACTCATCAAATCATTTTCAACAAAGGCAAAGGAAAAAGATGATAAGATTGAAGTAAGTAATGGCATGAACCAGTTTGTATGGAACATGTTATATCCTCCGGCAGAAAAAGTAGAAGGTCAAATCATCTGGCATGGTACAGTACCCGGCCCCAAAGCGGCTCCCGGTCAGTATTTTTATAAAATAAAAGCCGAAAAAGATTCTGTTGAAGGAAGCTTTGTAATTAAAGCCAACCCCGTTTATAATGTATCACAGCCCGATTATGAAGAACAGTTTAATTTCTTAATTGCGGTACGTGATAAATTTAATGATATACAAAAGGCCGGAAAAAATATACGTGATATCCGCAAACAGATAAATGATTTTATGGATAAACAGGGTAAAGATGTGCCAAAGGAAATTAAGCAGCAGGCCGATACCATTAACAAACAAATGACGGTGATTGAAGAAGCCCTGCATCAGACAAAAGCCAAAAGCGGACAGGATGTGTTGAATTTTCCTATTCGTTTAGATGATAAAATTTCGGGACTGTATGATTTTGCATCAAGCGGTAATGCGGCGCCGGCAAAACAGGTTAAAGAAGCTTTTGCAGAACTGGGCGGACAGGCGGATGTACAGTTGAATAATCTTAAAAAAATTATGGATGAAGACCTCGTTAAGTTTAATGCTATGATAAGAGAAAAAGCACTGCCAGTTATTGGAGTAAAGAAAGATTGATCAAAATAATTATTTGGTTTTCCCACAAAGCCGCAAAGCTCACAAAGTATTTTTTCTTCGTGTACTTTGTTTCTTTGTGGGATATTTTTTGATAAAAGGATACATATCTTTGGGCATGAATTTTAAAGCATTCTCCTCTTCTTTTATAACCAAGTTTAGTTTTTTAAAACGTGCATTTGGTAATAAACCATTTCGGCTGCTGGATATTGGCGCCGGTAATCATTCTGCCACTAAAGCTAAAAACGTTTTTCCAAACTGTGAATACCATGGTGTGGATATGGAACGGGATTACAACAACACAGAAGCTGATTTTAAATTGATGGATGCATTTTACGAAATGGATCTTACCAAACTGGATTTTACTGCAATACCGGATAATTATTTTGACGCCATACAGATTGCACATGTAATTGAGCATTTGTACAATGGCGATGAAGTGATAAAAGGGTTACTGCCAAAACTAAAGAACGGCGGATTTATTTACCTGGAATATCCCGGTGAAAAAAGTACCCGGTTACCAAAAATGGAAGGCTCGTTAAATTTTAAAGATGATCCAACACATGTAAGGGTTTACTCGGTAAAAGAATTAACCACTTTGCTTGAAGCAAACGGATGCAGTGTTTTAAAAGGCGGCTTGCGCAGAAATAAATGGTACATAATGGCAATGCCATTCAGAATAGTTAAAAGCTGGATAGGCGGAAAAAAATTACAGGGAAATATTTTTTGGGATCTGTTGGGTTTTGCTGAGTTTGTTTGGGCGAGGAAGTTATGAGTTTGTGGTTTGTAGTTTGTTGTTGGAGAGTCTTTTTTGCAAAATCATTTGGTTCTTTCATAAACAGAATGCTATAACTACAAACTACAAACCACAAACTAATCCAACAAATCCGGTCTTCTTTCTTCCGTTCGCTTAACAGCCTGTTCATGCCGCCACTCATCAATCAACTTATGATTGCCGCTCATTAATATTTCGGGCACTTTCCATCCACGAAATTCTTCGGGTCGGGTATAAACCGGGGGGGCCAGTAAATTATCCTGGAAAGAATCGGTTAAGGCTGATGTTTCATCATTCAATACACCGGGTATCAACCGGCCAATAGCATCTACCAAAATGGCAGCAGCCAGTTCACCACCGCTTAAAACATAATCACCTATTGAAATTTCTTTGGTTATAAAATGATCCCTGAACCGCTGATCAACTCCTTTATAGTGGCCACAAATAAGCAGCAAATTATTTTTTAATGAAAACCCGTTCGCCATTTGTTGATTAAAAGTTTCACCATCGGGCGTTAAAAAAATAATTTCATCGTAAGTTGTTTCTTTCTGCAAACTTTCAATAGCATTAACTAATGGCTCAATCATCATAACCATGCCGGCACCACCGCCAAATGCATAATCATCTACCTGTGCACGGGCGTATGTAGTGTGGTCTCTTAAATTAATCACGTTCACTTCCAGCAAGCCTTTATCTCTTGCCCTTTTCATAATGGAATGAGAAAAAGGGCTATCTAACAGGTTAGGAACAACAGAGAGAATATCAATCTTCATTTACACGTATTCTGATATTTAGGAGACTTGTTTCAGACGGTTAGAAATTTTTTAATCAAAAATTTATGAATCAAAAATTGCGCAAACTTCCACAAGCAAATAAGTAGTAAAACCATCGGGAATGGCTTTATTACTTTATCAAGGTTTAAAATACTTAAGGTTGAAAAAATTATTCCTATTGCAAGGAATGAAAATGCAAATAATTTT
>JANMWP010000224.1:0-2091 GCA_031394065.1 Chitinophagaceae bacterium | reverse complement strand
AAGCGAGTGTGATATTGCGTTCCAGCGCATCATTCAACTCCCGTCCTTCGGTTGCTAAATATTTATCAAGGTTAGCCAGTGCCTGAATTTGTTTTTTACCATCGGTAAAAGGTACTGCTACATTTTCAATCTGGTTACCCTGTTCTTTGCGGATATTTTTTATGATGGGCAATGTCTGCTTTACAAGCGTATCTGTTTTTCTACGGTATTGCGTCACCGCTTCATCATACAATCGCTCACTCAGTGAATTAACATCTCCTTTGTCTAACTCATCCTGGGTAATGGCAGTATCAATTCCAAAATTTACAATGGCAGCCAGTTTAAATCCTTCATGATCATTTAATTCTTTAAATGAATTGATCAAGCCATTTGCCACCGAATAAAATGAATTATCCAGATCAAGCGCCAGCCTTTCGCCAAACAAAGCATGGTTACGTTTTTTGTAAACCACATTCCGTTGTTTGTTCATCACATCATCATACTCCAGTAATCTTTTACGAATACCAAAGTTATTTTCCTCTACTTTCTTTTGTGCCCTTTCAATTGATTTGGTGATCATGCTGTGCTGTATCACTTCACCTTCTTTATAACCCATACGGTCCATCAGTCCGGCAATACGCTCACTGCCAAACATACGCATCAGGTCATCTTCCAGCGAAACATAAAAGCTGGAGCTTCCGGGATCGCCCTGCCTTCCGGCACGTCCACGCAACTGCCTGTCTACACGGCGGCTCTCATGGCGTTCGGTACCAATGATGGCCAAACCACCGGCTTCTTTAACACCGGGGCCAAGTTTAATATCGGTACCACGACCAGCCATATTGGTTGCAATGGTAACTGCACCAGCCAAACCAGCTTCGGCAACAACCTGTGCTTCCTTGCTATGTTGTTTTGCATTCAAAACATTATGCGGAATATTTTTTTGTTTCAGCATCCTGGCAAGTAATTCACTAACTTCCACATTGGTAGTACCAACCAATGATGGCCTGCCAATGCTGCGTAATCTTTCCACTTCATCAATTACCGCTTTATATTTTTCACGCTTGGTTTTGTAAACAAAATCCTGGTCATCTTTACGTATGCATTTTACATTGGTAGGAATGGTTACCACATCTAATTTATAAATGCTCCAGAACTCGCCTGCTTCTGTTTCGGCAGTACCGGTCATACCGGCAAGCTTGTGATACATACGGAAATAATTCTGCAGCGTTACTGTTGCATAAGTTTGAGTAGATGCTTCAATCTTTACATTTTCTTTTGCTTCAATGGCCTGGTGCAAACCATCGGAATAACGCCTGCCATCGAGGATACGGCCCGTTTGCTCATCAACAATTTTTACAGAATCTTCCATTACCACATACTCAATATCCTTATCAAATAAAGTATAGGCTTTTAATAATTGCTGCACCGTATGAATCCGATCTGCTTTTAAAGAATATTCATTTAACAGTGTTTCTTTATTGTGCAGTTTTTCTTCGGGGCTTAAACTGCTTTTTTCAATGTCGGCAAGTTTGGTAGCAATATCCGGTATGATAAAAAATTCAGGATCCTCGCCGCTTCTTGTAATTAATTGTATTCCCTGGTCGGTCAAATCAACCTGGTTATTTTTTTCATCAATGTTGAAAAACAATTCTGCATCTACCTTGTGCATTTCTTTTTGCTGATCAGCTAAATAATAATTTTCGCTTTTCTGCATTTTTACCCGGTTACCGGGCTCACTTAAAAATTTAATTAATGCACTGTTTTTTGGTAACCCGCGGTGGGCTCTAAACAAAGCCAGTCCGCCATCTTTGGGGTCATCATTACCTTCCGCAATTTTTTTCTTAGCCTCAATTAAAAACTGGTTTACTGCTTTTTTTTGTGCATCTACCAATTTTTCAATCCTTGGTTTCAGGTCGAAAAACTGTTGTGTATTATCGCTGTGCCCAACCGGTCCGCTGATGATTAAAGGTGTACGGGCATCATCAATCAACACACTATCCACCTCATCCACCATAGCAAAATGATGTTTGCGCTGCACCATTTCATTGGGGGTGTGTACCATATTATCACGCAGGTAATCAAAACCAAATTCGTTATTGGTGCCATAAA
>JANMWP010000186.1:0-4249 GCA_031394065.1 Chitinophagaceae bacterium | reverse complement strand
TTTAGCCGGGTTTCCTGTTTATTTTACAACACCATTTTATACTGAAAAGAACGACACTTTCAGTAAATCACTTACCAGTGCCTATTATAAAAAATATAAGGGTAAGCCCACCGATATGGCATATAAAGGATTTGAATCGGTTTATTTATTTACAAAACTGCTTACAAAAAATCCAACTGGTTTTATGAGCAATCTATCTGATAAAAGCGTGAAAGTTTTTTGCGAATATAACTTCAAGCCGGTAAAACAAAATAATGATGCCACAGTGCCGGACTATTTTGAAAATAAACATTTGTACCTGATTAAGATACTGAATGGAAGTATATCAAGGGCATGGTAATAAAAAACCGAAGTTTTAAGCTTCGGTTTTTTTATTTTTATTTTATAAGGTATTTGCGTTGCATGGTATATAAAAATACAAACAGCAGCGGTAATCCCAGTCCTATGATTACACTGAAACGCCTGTGTACTGTGCAGTTCCAAGCAATAAAAAAGATGCAATAACCGGTATAATTTCTCCGGCAACATACATCCAGTAGCCATCTTTTTTATATTTACGCATCCAAAGTGCTCCTACAAAACATAAAATTATACCTGCCATTCCTATTGTCATTAAAGGAATCATGTTTTGGTGCGACAATTCCATTAGGGCCCGTCCCTTTTCTATATCAGCTAATTGTTTATCAGAAAGTTCATTACCCGAATTAACTGCTTTATCCATAAAGCCTGTCATGAAATTATAAATAACCGGCGTTAAGAGGGTTAATATTCCAAAAACAACACAACCAATAAAAGTAAGAATTGTAAGTACATTTAAACCGGATGGTAATTTAGACTTTTGATTTTCATCAAAATTTAAAACATCGGGAGTTGTTTCTTGAGTCATGATAGTTAATTTTTTATAAAATAAAAAAAGAAGTTTCAAATCAAATTCAAATCTAACAAAGTTAAAAAAATAAACTCCTGGAAAAATTTGCACAATAATACAAAGCTATCTTTTTCGCTTTAACTTCAGGTAATCGAGAAAGTAAACAATTTTAACGGTTATCTCATTACTGTGGGGATTGTCTATCGCTTTTCCAAAATTTCTGCCATAATTCGCATTGGAGTATGGGTCAATGGCAACATTGCCACCCAAAGCATTTTTCCAGGCAATCGTTAACCGGCTGCCCAATAAAAAATCCCAGGTAAAAAACATATCTACATTAAAAGTGTTGAAATTTAAATTTTCATTTTTAAAGAAGGTAGTGTCACGCCAGTAACCATCTGGCTTTAAATTGTAAAAATTGGTATTCTCCAATATAGACCAGTAATGCCTCATGCGGATATTCAAATTCATCCTTGAGTTAAAATTATATTGGCCATTTACAATAAAAGTATTTGTTTTTAAATTGCGACGTGAAATTACAGGCGATTTGTCGGTATTAAGTTTGTAAGCCCAGCCCCAGTTCCCTTTGTCCTGTACAATATCCATACTTGTACTTAGCTGAAATTTATCGCTGAATCTGTAACGCAACAACAGGTTACCATTCCAATAGGGATCATTTGGCAGGGGAGATTCTGCCCCACCCAATCTCCAGCTTACATATAATTTTTTACGGCTGTCGCTGCTGCCATTAAAGCCCAGATAATAATAGGGCGAACGCTTTAGGAAATAACCGCTGTACACATTTGAATGAACAAAATAATCGTTTCTCCAGACTGGGCTGGTTTGAAAACTAACAGAGAGGTCCCAAAAATTTTTGAACCAAAAGAATGCATTTGCATTTAACTGCAGGTTAGCCCATACAAAGGGTTTATAGAGATAGGTGTTTTTAAAACTAAGCCGGAAGTTATGATTAAGAAAATACTTTGTAGGTTTATTGTTGATATAACTGATGTTGCCGCTGTACTCAAAAGAATTGTTGTTATATAAAAAACCCAGGTCATTAGGATCGTATTTATCACTTGCGGTACTTACTGATGCCCTGTATTGAATTATACCACTTACTTTACCAAAACCTATACTACCGTTATATCCGTTTTTATTTTCCCGCTTCCCCCAAATACTGCTGTACTTGCCCGAGAGCGAAAAATTATAATTATTTTTTTTATCAAATAACGAAAGGTCAACACTGCTTACATTGGCATTTCGGTTGTTACCCTTACGCAACACATTGGTATTTGTAAAACTCACCGAAGACCGGTTTTTTAAAGCCTGATCAAAAACAATGATATTGTAATTAGTAAGTGGCTCGGTTAAAATGCTGAAAGTTGAATCATTTTTCAGGTCAGTTATTTTTGCATACATAGGAGCTGAAATGGCATTGAATATTCCAATACCGAGATTCCCTTTGGTGCGGCCCGAAAATTTTGTAGCATTATACAGCCTGGTGATACCGGGGTTTTTAATAATTTTGTAATCCGGCTTATCGCCATAAGTTTTTAAAACAGTTGATGTGAGGCCGGGAACATCGCCAATTCTTCTGGAATAAAACAGGCCGGCTTTGTTAAACAGTTCGGTTCCCTCAGTAAAAAAAGGCCGGTAATCATCAAACTTAACCTGAAAAGGAGAAAGATTTAAAAATACATTATCACTTTGCACCTGGGCAAAATCGGGAATCAACGTCATATCCAACGTAAAACTTTCATTAATGCCGTACTTAACATCCATACCCCCACTGCGGAGATATTCTGTAACACTACCTTTTGTTGTTGGTGATATTCTGAAACCGCCGGATAAATAGGGTAAAAAAGATAAACGGGTAGGTGGCGATATTTTATTAAGCCCTGTCCAAACTCCATATTGATTTAACTCGCCGCTGATATTTGGGTTAATCGGGTTCCAGACACTGTTTTCATTTTCTTTTCGGGTAAAGCGGGAAAAATTGAGGCCCCAATCCTGCACATCTTTTTTCGAAAACCTGATGGCACTTAATGGAATTTTAATTTCAGCAACCCAGCCATCGGCCTGTATACTGGTTTTACTTTCCCAAACTGCATCCCAGCTGTAATCATATACAACACCACCATTGTTGGTTCCGCTTTGCGAAACTTTAAAATCGGCCTGCACATTGGCGGGAGACAGTTTAAAAACAAATGCATTCTGCTTATCATGATAGGTATCAAATCCAACTGCAAAAATATCAACGTCCTGCCTGTCCAGCACATCCCGGGCAGTAAGTTGCTTACGTATATTGGCAGGAAGGTCATACATGTAAGCACCTATATAAATTGCGGTGTTGTCATAAGCAATTTTTACTTTGGTATTGCGGGTAGAAATTTTACCAAAAACAGGTGAAAAGGTAATAAAATTGCCTGTTGGTTCAATATTTTTCCAGGCCTCATCATCCAGGTTTCCGTCTATTTTAATAGGTTGATTTATTTTTACGGCAGGTATACTTCTAACCTGTGCTTGTAAAACAAAAGGAAAAAAGTACAGGATTGCTGGTATTAGTAGGCGAGTTAACATTTAATATTAAAGCCAAAGATAAAATATTATCATAAATAATAATCAGCGGATTTCACTTTTATTTACTGTAGTAAAAACACCAAATACGCTATAGTAAAAATACAAACTACTGTTTTCTGCGGTGCAATTCTTTCTTTATCAACCCCAGTTCCCTGCCGGTTTGGCCCGATACGGAACTGTTTTCCTGTGCCCTTCGCATTAAATAAGGAATAACATCTTTTATAGGGCCAAATGGCAAATATTTACTGACAGAGCAGCCCGATTTGGCAAGATTGAAAGTTATATTATCACTCATGCCGTATAATTGAGAAAAATGCACATGCGGATGATTGTGAGGTAATCCTTTTTTATCTAACAGCTGAGTGGTATATAAATTACTGTATTCATTATGCGAAGCAACAATTACAGAAATTTTATCTACATGATCAATACAAAATTCAACTGCAGCATTGTAATCATTATCGCAGCTAACTTTATCGGGTTGAATGGGAGATGGATAATTCTTATCCGCTGCACGGTTTCTTTCTTTTTCCATGTATGCGCCCCTTACCAGTTTTGCCCCTAAAATAAAATTCCTTTCTTCGGCTGCTGCATGTGAATCTTTTAAAAACTGCAGACGGTCGTGGCGATACAATTGTAAGGTATTATAAATTACGGGCTTCTTTTTATTGAAAACATCCATCATTAAAATAGTGAGCGCATCAACCGGTTCCTGTATCCAGGTTTCTTCAGCATCAATTAATATACCTATGTTTTTTTTATCGGCAACTTCACATAATTGCTGCATACGCAATCTTA
>JANMWP010000138.1:0-4339 GCA_031394065.1 Chitinophagaceae bacterium | reverse complement strand
TTAATGCGTAGCATCGCTGTATTGGTAATCAGTTGTCCTTGTGCCATGGGACTTGCAACGCCTGCTGCCATTGCAGTTGGGCTGGGCCGTGCAGCCAAAAACGGCATCCTGTTCCGCAATGCAAAAAGCCTGGAGCTATTTAAAAGTATTACAACGGTAGTTTTTGATAAGACAGGAACGCTTACAAAGGGGCAAATGACAATCAGCAATTGGCAAAGCACCATTGATGAAAATTTATTTAAGCAACTTATTTTTTCGTTGGAAAAATATTCCAATCACCCTATTGCAAAAGCAATTACAGCCGGTTGGAAAATAAACAATCCCATTAACTGGAAAAAAATTGAAGAGATAAAAGGCCTGGGTATGAAAGCCGAAGATGCAGCAGGGAATACTTATCAATTGGGTTCTTATAAAATTGCTTCGGCGCTAACAGAAGATTCATCTCACACTGCTTATTTATTACAGAATGAAAAACTGGTTGGCTGGTTTGATATGGAAGATGAAATAAGAACAGAGGCCGCAGCTGTGATCAGTTATCTCCATTCAAAAAATATACAAACCGTTTTATTAAGCGGCGATAGTTTGGAACGTACCAAAAAAATTGCAGATAGTTTGGGCATTGATAAAGTATATGCTGAAAAAACACCGGAAGAAAAATTGCAGATCATCGGAGAGTTGAACAGCCAAACTCCTGTTGCCATGGTTGGCGATGGCATTAATGATGCGCCGGCACTTGCAAAAGCAACCATTGGTATTTCTATGAGTGATGCAACACAGTTAGCTGTGCAAAGTGCACAGGTAGTTTTAATGAATAAAGGTATTCAGCATTTACCGCTGGCCTTGGGCCTGGGAAAACATACATTCAAAACAATTAAAGGAAATCTTTTTTGGGCTTTTATTTACAATATTGTTGCCATACCCATTGCAGCAGTTGGTTTATTGCAACCGGGCCTTGCTGCGCTGGCCATGGGTTTCAGCGATGTGGTGCTTGCCATAAATTCTATCTGGCTCAAATTTAAGAAAGTGGTTTAATTTCAGGCCACAATTATCAGCATTGACCATTCACGAAATTTTAAAACAATACTGGGGTTACGATAGTTTCCGTCCGCTGCAGGAAGATATCATTAATGCAGTGCTTGATGGAAATGATACGCTGGCTTTGCTGCCAACCGGTGGAGGTAAATCTGTATGTTTCCAGGTTCCTGCTTTGGCAAAAGATGGTTTGTGTTTAGTGGTTAGTCCGCTTATTGCGTTGATGAAAGACCAGGTGGAGGGTTTAAAGAAAAAGGGCATTCCGGCTTTGGCCATTTACTCCGGCATGAGTTTTTTAGAAATAAAAAAAACTTTACAGAATGCTGCTTATGGTAATTATAAATTCCTCTATGTTTCTCCTGAGCGTTTAGAAACAAATTTGTTTTTGGATATGCTGCCGGCCATGAATATTAATTTGCTGGCTGTAGATGAAGCACATTGTATATCGCAATGGGGATACGATTTCAGACCTCCATACCTGCGGATAGCGGTCCTTAGAGAACTGCTTCCCAATGTTCCTGTATTAGCACTAACCGCCTCCGCAACAAAAGCTGTACAGGATGATATTTGTGAGAAACTGAAACCCCCTCCGTCCCCTGAAGGGGGAACTTTGGAGCATTCGTGGAAAAGATTTCAACAGTCGTTCGAACGACTCAATCTTTCTTATTCTGTTTTCAATGTACCATCTAAACAAAACAAATTACTGGAGATTTTTAAAAATGTACCTGGTACTGCCATTGTTTATTGCAAAAGCCGCAAACATACAAAGGAGGTTGCTGATTTACTAAAGCTGAATGGTATCAATGCAGATTTTTATCATGCAGGTTTAAGCAATGATGAACGAAGTACAAAACAGGAAAACTGGATAAGTAATAAAACGAGGGTGATTATAAGCACCAATGCTTTTGGCATGGGCATAGATAAACCGGATGTGAGGGTTGTTGTTCATTACGATGTACCCGATTGCCTGGAAAATTATTACCAGGAAGCAGGCCGGGCCGGTAGAGATGGAAAAAGAGCTTACGCTGTTTTGCTGTACAATAATAAAGAAATTGAAAACCTACGGGAACAATCAGGGATTCGTTTTCCCGATGAAGAAAAGATTAAACAGGTTTATATTGCTGTAATGAACCATTTGCAGATTCCTGCCGGGTCGGGAGAAGGTATCAGTTACGATTTTGACATCGCCGTTTTTGCTGCTTCCTTTAAAATAAACATACTTACAGTTACCTATGCCATTAAAGCGCTGGAACAGGATGATATTATCAGTTTTAATGAAGTTTTTTTTAAACCATCAACCATTGTGTTTACTACCAACCGGGAAGAACTTACCGATTTTGAAAAACAAAATCCGGCATTGGAACCATTGCTGAAAGGATTGTTACGTTCTTACGAAGGCATTTTTGATTTTCCTGCAACGGTATATGAAAGTAAACTGGCAAAATTTATTCAGTCAGATGTTGAAGCATTAAAAAAAAATCTGAAAAAACTGAATGACTATGGCATCATCAGTTATTCATCACAAAAAGATAAACCGCAGCTAACGCTTTTACAAAACCGGATGTATACTGATAACTACCAGATAAATACTGCTGATTATATAAAACGCAGGCAAAATTTTGAAGAGCGGGTTCAGGCCATTATTGAGTACGTAAAGAAATCAATGGGTTGCCGAAGCCAGCATATTGCCGGTTATTTTACCACTGTAAAAATTAATGCCTGCGGTATTTGCGATAACTGTATAAATGAAAAGATCGTCCACATCTCAACAGAAGAATTTAACCACATTACCAGCCAGATCATAAACTGCACAAAAGACACAGCAATTTCGGTTGAAAATATTCTGGTAAACCTAAAAAGTATAAAAAAGGAAAAGGTTTGGCAGGTTATCAATTACCTGCTGGCCGAGGGGAAACTAAGATCTGACAAGGACGGCAAAATCTCTTTTCAGGCAAAATCGTCAGGTATATAAAATAAAAAAGGGACCAAGATAGAAATCTAGTCCCGCTTTAAAATCCAATATCCTATGAAAAACCGAGACGAAGATAATGTGGTTTTCACTATTATGCAACATTTCGCTAAAGTATTTTCAAAGTTTTTATAGATAGGGATGTGTAAAAAATACAAACCAAGGACGTTTTTAGCTCATTTATCTGGCTGATTACCAGTTTTTTAAGTTTTACCTGCTTATGGTTTTACACTTTTATACCTGCCGGTCTTATATTGAAAACTTGCTCCCTGGTACCAGGCAATCGCTTCATTTATCAGTTCAGCTGAGCTTGTGATCTGTACATTACTGCCGGTTGTAAAATCGGGTTTAAACATCTGTACCTTTTGCTGGGGCGATAAAATGATCAATCTCCCATCTTTAATATAGCCCATATCCTGGTAAGTACTGATAAAAGCCCGTTCATTTCCCGGATTCACTTTATACACATCATAGCCAAAAAAGCGGCTGGTATAATTCAGGTTCATCAGGCCTAAAATTGTTGGAGCCAGGTCAATCTGGCTAATCAGCCGGTTTTCAACCGCAGGTTTTATTAATTGTGGTGCATAAATGATGCAGGGTATATGATACCGGTTTACCGGCAGATCAGTTTTACCGGCACTTTTGGCACAATGGTCGGCTACAATAACAAAAAGGGTATTATTGAACCAGGGCCTTTGCTGTGCATCTTTAATAAATTTATTGATGGCATAATCGGTATATTTTACTGCCCCCTGTATGGACTGGTGTGAAGGCGATATATCAATTCTTCCTTCGGGATAAGTATAGGGCCTGTGATTACTCACCGTCATAATATGATTAAAGAACGGTTTATTGCTGCTGAAACTTTTATCGCATTGCTGAATGGTAAAATTAAAAGCAGCTTCATCATCGGCACCCCAGGCGGTTGTAATGTGCACCAGGCTGTCTGGTATATCTCTTTCATCCAAAACTTTATAACTGCTGTTGCTGAAAAATTTACCCATATTGTCAAAGAAGGAGTTGCCACCATAAATATAATTGCAATCATAGCCTTTCGATTTTAAAACGCTGCCCATGGTAAACATATCATCATTATCGGGCCGGCGCACAATAGATTGGCCGGGCGTTGGCGGAATGGCCATAGATAAGGCTTCCAGCCCCCTTACCGTTCTGGTTCCTGTTGCATAAAACTGATCAAACCACAAACCATGGGGGATAAGAGAATCAAGGTATGGCGTAATATTTTCTTTGTTGCCAAACCGTTTTAAATAATCGCCGCTTAAACTTTCAACGCTGATGAGCACTACATTCCATCTGTGTTCGGGACTATCGTTTTTT
>JANMWP010000099.1:0-1548 GCA_031394065.1 Chitinophagaceae bacterium | reverse complement strand
GGTGAGGTCAAACTGAATTTCGGATTTAGCCTTACTATTCCTACTTTTGCACCCTCCCGATAAGTATTGGGATAAAAAATGTGATAATATGGCAACAACAGCAGATATGCGCTCAGGCTTAATCATTAAAGTAGATGGCAGTCTTTATAGCGTTATAGAATTTGGGCAAAACAAAACTGCACGTGCAGCAGCCAAGGTTTGGGCTAAACTTAAAGGTGTTGATAATAACCGCACCATTGAGGTAACCTGGAACAGCGGTGAAACAATTTATCCGGTAAGGGTTGAAAAAAAGCCATACCAATACTTATATAAGGATGACACGGGTTACAGCTTTATGGATACCGAAACTTTTGAGCAAATAACTGTTGCAGAAACAATGATTGATGCGCCTAAGTTTTTAAAAGATGGACAGGAAGTAACTGTTTTAATTAATGGAGAAACCGATTTGCCCATGGGTGTTGAGTTACCTGATAAAATTGTATTGTTGGTTACTTACAGCGAACCTGGTATGAGGGGCGATACGGCAACCCGTACTTTAAAACCTGCAACTGTTGAAACCGGTGCTACCGTAAACGTTCCTTTATTTGTTAATGAAGGCGAACTGATAAGGGTTAATGCAAAAACCGGCGAATATGTTGAAAGAGTGAAAGAGTAATATCAAAAAATTATAGAGAAATGGGTATCTGCCAAGCCAGGTGCCCATTTTTTATTTTTGCGAATATTGGGCATATTCGGGCTTTTTTTGGCTAAAAACGGACCTTTTTTGTCAAAAAAAGCCCTTTTTCGTGTCTTTTTTAAAATTAAGGTTGCAGTTATGATTAATCTTACCCTATCTTAGCAGCCCGGTTCAAAACTAATTAATCACTTAAACAGTTGACATGGACATCAAGCAAATTCAGGAGCTGGTAAAGCTCATCAATAAGACCAATATAGGCGAAATTACCATTGAAGAAGAAGGCGTAAAAATTACCGTTAAACAGAAAAAGGACCCGGTTCAAAATATTATAGCAGGCGCAGCAGCCCCGTCTTATGCACCGCCTGCAGCCAGTGCCGCACCTGCAGCAGCAGCTCCTGTAGCCGCTAAACCTGCAGAACCCAAAGCTGATAACCTGGTAACCATAAAAAGCCCGATGATTGGAACTTTTTACCGCCAGGCAGGCCCCGGAAAACCCATTTTAGCATCTGTTGGTGATGAGGTTACAACAGGTAAAGTGGTTTGTATTATTGAAGCCATGAAACTTTTTAATGAAATTGAGAGTGAGGTAAAAGGTAAGATTGTAAAGGTTTTGGTAGAGGACGCCAGTCCGGTAGAATATGACCAGCCATTATTTTTAGTGGATCCTTCTTAAGTAAAAATTCAAAAATCAAAAATCAAAAGATGATCTGCATTTTTGTAATTTTTAATTCTTAATTTTTAATTCAACGATTGTGTTTAAAAAGATATTAATAGCCAATAGAGGAGAAATTGCCTTACGCATTATCCGTACCTGCCGGGAGATGGGTATTAAAACTGTAGCGGTTTACTCTACTGCCGATAAAGACAGTTTA
>JANMWP010000075.1:0-1970 GCA_031394065.1 Chitinophagaceae bacterium | reverse complement strand
TACTTGAACAAAAATTTCTTATGTTATAAAACGCTTCATTTTGTAACCGTATTTTAAACCCATAGTTATTTCCTGTTACCATTTGTGTTACCAGAGTATTTACGTCAACATCAATTAAATCTAAAGTTGATTGATTGGTATGAGCAATTGAAATTTGCGTGGCATTGTCCCCTAACGGTTGATTTGGCC
The DNA here is from genome assembly GCA_031394065.1 of Chitinophagaceae bacterium. GTDB lineage: Bacteria > Bacteroidota > Bacteroidia > Chitinophagales > Chitinophagaceae > Ferruginibacter. Next base: position 1,781 of record JANMWP010000075.1, on the reverse strand, counting down.
AGTTTAAAGTTGCATTCCAGTTAGATATAACCCGTTCTATAAACATAGCATTATTTGTTCCAAAATTGGCATCCACCTGGTTACCATTCAAAGGATTTGGGGTGGAGTATAATGAAAGTTTTGCCGAAAGAATTGTTGCATTTGCTGGTATTGCCGATAAATCAAATTTAAAAAGGCCCCTCCCTACAAATAATTCACCGCCAGTTGTCCAGGCCATTGCCAAAAGCTCCTGCAAAACAAAATTAGCGCCAGTTGTAGTTCCCGAATTTGTCCACGAAAGTGTAGCTTCATTGGTATTGTTACCTGGCTGAAGCGTTAAAGTTTGTATTGGGTTCTGATTCGGTATCACCCTGATACTGGTAGTGTCAACACCGGTTAAACCTGCGCTGTCAATAACCATAAACTGAAACCTGTAATTTCCTGCAATCATTCCGCTAACGAGTGTACTGGGTAAACTTGGACTATGTATAACAGGTACATTGGGTCCTGAAATTAAACTCCATAAATAACCAACAATAGGGCCGTTGGATGAAGTTGCCGTACCGTTTAAAGTGGCGCTTGAAACCGGTAACACAATCGTTTGTGGCGTACCTGCATCTACAATTGGTGGCGTTAGGTTAGCATTTGCAGAGTTTAGTATTATATCTTTTTGACAAGATGAAATAAATACCCCTAAAACCAAAAATGCAACAGTTGTTTTCAAAATCAATTTCATAGTAGAATTATTTTATGGTACATTTTAATCTAAGTTAATATAAAGTTGGCTATATTATTTAATTAGATAAAACAAAAATGCCTTTTACATAAGTAAGCGGCATTTTTTTAATCATTTATTTTTTTAATGCTCATGATGATGTTGCATAGCTGTCAACTCTTCAGCAGTTACTTCCTTCTCTTTAGCCTTAGCCTGTCCTTCAATCCAGTTAAACAACTTATCAGTAATTAAGCGGCGATAGCTGCTGTCAACCTGCTTTTCATCCTTCATCATACGGTCAATATAGCTTTCAATCCAGCCGGTATCTTCGCCCAGGTTCATCGTACCAAAATAGCGCATGATCTCTACTTTCATATATTCCCGCAACTCATCATTACCAACTTCCAGTCCATTTTCTTTGATCAGTTTATCGCTTATCAAGGTCCATTTTAACTGGTTGCTGAAAGCAGGGAATTCAGTTTCAACCTGCTCAGCCGTTTTTTCCTTATCGCCACCGGTTTGCAACCAGCGCTTTAAAAACTCAACCGGAAATTCCATCTTGGTTTCATCCAACAGGTAATGATACAACTGATCCTGCAACTGATTACGACTTTGACCCTTCCAGTAATTTTCAATTTCTTCTTTAATTGATTCTCTTAATTCGGCTTCGGTTTTAATTTCTTTACCAGGATAAATTTCTTTAAAAAAATCTTCAGTCAGTTCACGTTTTTCAACCAATCCAATTTTTACAATCTGCAGATTAAAGTGTTTTTTTGCAGCTACTGCATCATCCTTATCAAAGCCTAAATCCTGCAAAAACATTTCTAATTTATCATCGTTAAAAGCCTTGCTAAGCTGCACGGTAACTGTTTCGCCCAGTTTTTTACCCATAAATTTATTTTGGGTAGCAGCAGTTAAATATTTCAGTATTACAGAATTTTCTTTACTGGCTCCACCTTCAATAACTGCACCATCCTTATCAGCTTCGGTAAACAGGATATTCAAAACATTTTCGTCGTTATCAATCGTTTCAGGCTCGGTCATATTACCGCCTTTTATCTGCATGCGACTTATTTCTTCATCAACC
>JANMWP010000058.1:0-1529 GCA_031394065.1 Chitinophagaceae bacterium | reverse complement strand
GGTGAGTAAAATACCGGTAACCATTACCGACAAAACCGGCAAAGCGGTTACAAAACAAACTAAATACTGGGTAAGTATGTTTGGCCCGCTGGCACCCAATGTGGCTGTAACCAAAGGCAGGCTTTGCCATTTATTATTTGGTCTTGGCGATGACCGGTTGGGCGGTGCCAAGATCGGTTACCTTGATTCGATGGTTTTATTGAATGTGGTTGGTAAAGTGGGCAAACAATATAAAGTTCGCTTAAGTAAATACCGTACGGCTTATATTGATGAAGATTCGCTGCAGTTTTTACCCAAGGGAAGTTTTACTCCCGAATCGCTTACCGATAAATGGACCGTTTATGGCGACAGTGCTTTTGATTATGTACAACTTGGTTTGTTTGCAAGGTTGCCTTACCAGAGTTTTCAAATGGTTGACCCAAGTAAAATTATTGTGGATGTTTTTGGCGCTACCAATAATACCAACTGGATAACACAATTAGAAAACACAAAGGAGATAAAAAATGTGAGTTATGAACAAATAGAAGATGAGATATTACGCATTACCATTGAACTGAAACATGCACAGCACTGGGGCCACAGTATTTATTACAAAGGCAATACACTGGTAATAAAAATAAAACGACAGCCCGAAAATTTAGCGTTGAAGAATTTAACCATTGCAGTAGATGCAGGCCATGGTGGCAGTAACACCGGTGCAGGAGGCCCAACAGGTTCATCTGAAAAAATGCTGGCGCTGGCTGTTTCGCTTAAGTTGCAAAAAGTATTGGAGCAGGCCGGAGCAAAAGTTATTATGACACGTACAACAGAAAAGTTTTTTGATAATAAAGAACGCATTTTATTTTACCGCGATAGTATGCCCGACCTGTTGATCAGCATTCATTTAAATTCTTCCGGCGATCCGATACGGGTTTCAGGCACCAGCACTTTTTACCGCTATATTGGTTTTAGAAATTTAAGTAATGCCATTTACAAACGTATGCTGGAACTGCCTTTAAAGGAATATGGCAATAACAGCAGTTTTAATTTTATGCTCAACAGCCCCATTGAATATCCCAATGCATTGGTAGAAACTTTATTCCTCAGTAATCCCGAAGATGAAATGAAAATACTGGATGAAGTTTTTCAGCAGCAGATAGCTGATAAGATTTTGTTGGGGATAAAGGATTTTCTGGAGAGCTCTAAGAAGTAAAACTCTTTGTGTTCTTTGTGATGAACTTTGTGTCCTTTGTGGTTAATTTTACCACAAAGAACACAAAGGAAATTTGCACAAAGTGCACTAAGTAATTTTATTTTTTCATCGTTGCTTCATAAGCAGCAACAGTTTCATTAACCGCTTTTATCATCTGCGTAGTTGGTGGCCAATCTCCATCCTGCAATGTGTTTTGTAAAGAACTAAAACTGTTTAAATATTTACGTACTGCTGTAAGCTGATCTTTGTCAGTTACTGTTTTCAGATCGGCTGTACATTTTTTTATGTAGTTGTAACAGGTAAGACTCAGATCGTGCTGAAGCGTTAAATCTTTTAC
>JANMWP010000023.1:0-8489 GCA_031394065.1 Chitinophagaceae bacterium | reverse complement strand
CCAGGCTGTGCGGATGATGATGGTTGAAGGTGCATATTGCATCGCCCATTCTTCTCCCTGTAATTTTGATTGGCCATAAACACTTACGGGATTGGTCTTGTCCGTTTCTTTATGAGGTTCACTAGCTGTGCCATCAAAAACATAATCTGTAGAAATATGAATCAGCTGCGTTTTATTTTCTTCGCAAATTTTCGCAAGCGTTGCAACGGCAATAGCATTAATTAAAAAAGCAGTTGACCGTTCTGTTTCTGCCTTATCTACAGCGGTGTAGGCTGCGCAATTAATGCAGTAATCAATTTTGTGTTCTGAAAAATATTTTTTTGTAGCATCGGTATCACCAATGTTCAAATCTTCTTTTGTAACAAACAAAAACCGGTAATCGGAAAAACCCGGCGCAAGCACCTGCAGTTCTTTACCCAATTGCCCGTTTGCGCCGGTTACTAATATTGTAAGTTGTTTATTGTTCAAAGACAAAATTGTTTTTACAATTTAATAAAGAAGGTTGATGCAGATCCTTATCAGAAATAATGGCTTTACCGGCAGGTATATTCCAGTCAATATTCAAATCTGTATCATTATAATTAATACCGGCTTCCGACTCTTTATTATAAAATGCATCACATTTATACAAAACTTCTGCAGTTTCGCTTAGTACCGAAAAGCCATGGGCAAAACCTTTTGGTACCAGTAATTGGTTGTTATTTACTGCAGATAATTCAATGGTAAATGCCTTGCCATAAGTTGGCGAGCCTTTACGAAGATCAACAGCAACATCCAGGATACTTCCACTTAATACCCGTACTAATTTTGTTTGAGCATGTGGTTGCAGCTGATAATGTAATCCACGAATAACACCATAGGAAGATTTGGATTGGTTATCCTGTACAAACTTTATATCTATACCAGCGGCCTTAAAATTATTTGCGTTGTAACTCTCAAAAAAATATCCTCTGCTGTCTTTAAATACAGTGGGTTCGATAATGATAAGTCCGGGGAAATCTGTTTTTATAAAAGCCATTTTTTTATTAATTGATAATGGATAATGTTTGCTGAATTAAGCGGTATGCTATTTTAAAATCAAATTTTATTCTGAAAAATTATCAATTATCCATTGCTTAATTATCCATTAAGATACATTTGTTTAAAAAACTCAATCGTCTCTTCCAATCCTTCCTCAAATTTTTTTACAGGCTGATAATCCAGCATTTTTTTTGCCAGCGAAATATCAGCCAGTGAATCTCTGATATCGCCGGCCCTTGGCTCCCGGTATGTTGCAGCAAAATCACTTTTTAAATAATTTATACAGGCATTGTATAAATAATTTACCGAAAAATTTTCGCCCACTGCAACATTATAAACTTTGTTTAAAGCTTCTGCATTTTCGGTAAGCATACCTTTTATATTTATCTGAACAGCGTTGTCAATAAAAGTAAAATCACGGGTTTGGGCACCATCACCATTTATAAAAACCTCGGTACGTTTCATAATGTGTTTTACAAATAATGGAATTACTGCAGCGTAGGCTCCGTCAGGGTCCTGGCGTGGTCCAAAAATATTAAAATACCTAAAGCCCATCAGTTTTATGCCATATACATCTGCAAAAACCTGTGCATACAGTTCATTGGTTTTTTTAGTAGCAGCATAAGGCGATAAACAGTTACCAACTTTGTTTTCATTTTTGGGTAATGTTGGTTCATCGCCATAAACTGAAGAAGAAGAAGCATATACAAACTGTTTGATGTTATTATCAACTGCTGCTTTCAGCATATTGGCACAGCCACCCACATTTACTTCGGTAAAATAAACGGGTTCTTTAATGCTGCGTGGTACAGAGCCCAATGCAGCCTGGTGACTCACATAGTCCATACCGGCACAAGCCTGGTTGCAGGTATCTATATTCCTGATATCGCCTTCAATAAATTCAAATTGATTGTACTGTTGCAGGATACTGAGGTTAGATTGAAACCCATTCGCTAAATTATCCAGCACCCTTACTTTTTTGGCGCCGTTTTTTAATAGGTATTCTGATATATGGCTGCCAATAAATCCGGCGCCTCCAGTAATTAAAAAGGAAGATTGACTTAAATCTTTTGTATGAAAATTTGCCATGCCCCTATCCCCTAAAGGGGGAAATGTTTTATTGTTAAAAAATAATTTAGTACCACAGACTCCCCATTCCAGTTCCCTCTCTCCTTGGGAGTTCCTTGCAAAGGAACGAGCGTAGCTCACTGGGGTGAGGCCCCTACAGGCTCCAGTATTTTCTGGATTTTATTTTATTCCTGTATATCCCTTTTAAATCTGCAACAATAGCAAGTGGTTTTGTTATTGATGCAAAATAACTGTCATCCAGTTTTTTATAATCATTATGCGGCACCGTAACCAAAACAGCATCATAATCATTGCTTAATTCAGGTGTCAGTTCAAAGCCATATTCATGCTTTAATTCGTTATTATCGGCATGCGGATCTGTTACATGCACATTTAAGGAATATGCTTTCAGTTCTTTAATAACATCTGCAACCTTGCTGTTGCGGATATCACTTACATTCTCTTTAAAGGTAGCGCCCATCACCAAAACCTTGGCATCTTTTACATTACCGTTGGTTTGAATAATGTTTTGTAAAATTTTCCTGGCAACATAGCCCGCCATGGCATCATTAATAAAACGGCCGGCTAAAATTACCTGTGAGTTATAGCCGAGTTTTTTTGATTTGTAAGTAAGATAATAGGGGTCAACACCAATGCAGTGGCCTCCAACAAGCCCGGGCTCAAATTTTAAAAAATTCCATTTGGTACCGGCGGCTTCCAAAACTTCGTACGTGTTGATATTCATTTTATCGAAGATGATAGACAGTTCATTCATCAATGCAATGTTCAGATCACGCTGTGTATTTTCAATAATTTTTGCAGCTTCGGCAACTTTAATGGATGAGGCTTTATGCACACCTGCCCTTACAACAAGCTCATAAACTTTTGCAATGGTATCCAAACTTTCAGCACAACAACCACTCACAACTTTTATAATAGTGCTGATTGTATGTTCTTTATCGCCCGGGTTAATTCTTTCGGGCGAATAACCAATCATATAATCTTCGGTCATTTTTAAACCCGATAATTTTTCAATGATGGGCACACAATCTTCTTCTGTACATCCGGGATAAACAGTGCTTTCATAAACCACATAATCTCCCTTCTTTATTACTTTGCCGATTGTTTCACTGGCACGTGTTACCGGAATCAAATCCGGCACATTGTGTTCGTCAACAGGCGTAGGTACTGCAACAATGAAAAAATTTGCTTTTCGCAATACATCCAGGTCGTTGGTAAACTCTATATCACATCCTTCAAAATCAGCCGCTTCAAGTTCCTGGCTGGGGTCAATATGATTACGCATCATTTTTACCCGGTCTGCATTGATATCAAAGCCAATTACTTTTATTTTTTTTGCAAACTCCAATGCAATAGGTAAGCCAACATAGCCAAGGCCAATTACAGCCAATGTTTTTTTCTTTTCTAATAGATCCTGGTACATTTATAACGGGGGTTTATAAATTATTTACTGCTTTCAAACTCTTTGGGTAATTTATTCAGTTCTTCTTTTGGTAAACTTTTAAAATACGCATAAGTGATCTTTAAACCTTCGGCTCTTGAAATTTTTGGTTCCCATCCTAACAGGTCTTTTGCTTTTGTAATATCAGGCTGACGCTGTTTTGGGTCATCAGTTGGTAATTCCTTAAACACAATTTTTTGTTTTGTACCGGTAAGTTTTATGATTTCTTCGGCAAAATCCAGTAAGGAAATCTCATCGGGGTTACCAATATTTACCGGCTCGGCATAATCACTTATAAGCAAGCGATAGATACCTTCAACCAGGTCATCTACATAACAAAAACTGCGGGTCTGGCTGCCATCTCCAAAAACGGTAAGGTCTTCGCCACGTAATGCCTGGCCTATAAATGCCGGTAATGCCCTTCCATCATTCAGGCGCATTCTTGGTCCGTAGGTATTAAATATCCGTACAATTCTGGTTTCCACATTATGAAAAGTATGATAAGCCATGGTGATGGCTTCCATAAAACGTTTTGCTTCATCGTACACACCACGTGGCCCAACGGGATTTACATTGCCCCAGTATGCTTCGGTTTGCGGATGAACCAGCGGATCGCCATACACTTCGCTTGTTGAAGCAACCAGAATACGGGCATTTTTGGCTTTTGCAAGTCCCATGCAATTGTGTGTACCTAATGAACTTACTTTTAAAGTTTGAATGGGGATTTTTAAATAATCGATGGGGCTGGCCGGCGATGCAAAATGTAAAATATAATCGAGATGTCCGGTAACGTGAATAAATTTTGAAACATCGTGATGATAAAATTCAAACTCCTTTAATTTAAACAGGTGTTCAATGTTTTTAAGATCACCGGTTATGAGATTATCCATACCCATCACCTGAAACCCTTCTTTAATAAATCGGTCGCAAAGATGTGAACCTAAAAATCCGGCAGCACCGGTGATTAAAACTTTTTTTGTTGCCACTTAACAGGTTTAAAGGTTTAAGGCTTTATGGTTCTTCTTCCCACACTCACATAATAAAAACCCAATTCTTCCATTTTATTCAGGTCGAAAAGATTTCTGCCATCGAAAATTACTTTATTTTTTAACAACGAACCCATGTTATTAAAATCCGGTGTTCTGAACTCACTCCATTCAGTTGCAATCACCAATGCATCCGCATCAACTAAAGCATCGTACTGGCGTTCGGCAAAATTTATTTTATCGGCATAAATTGCTTTTACATTATTCATGGCTTCGGGGTCATAGGCGCTGATAACAACGCCTTCATCCAGTAATGCATCAATCATGGTTAATGCGGGGGCTTCCCGTATATCATCTGTGTTGGGTTTAAAAGCCAGGCCCCATACCGCAATTTTTTTACCCTTTAAATTATTATTGAAATAAGCCTTCATCTGCGGAACCAAATGTAATTTCTGTTTTTCATTAACGTTCATTACTGCATCCAGTATTTTAAAATCATAATTCACATCAGCAGCTGAACGTGCAAGCGCCTGTACATCTTTGGGAAAGCAACTGCCTCCATAACCAATACCGGGAAACAAAAATCTCCGGCCAATGCGTTCATCGCTGCCAATGCCTTTGCGTACCATATCCACATCAGCACCTAACAGTTCACACAGGTTTGCAATCTCATTCATGAAGGTAATCTTGGTTGCTAAAAATGAATTGGCTGCATATTTGGTTAGCTCTGCACTTTTTTCATCCATGTAAATGATAGGATTGCCCTGGCGTACAAAGGGCAGGTATAAATCGTTCAGTGTTTTTTTTGCCCGATCTGATGTAGTGCCAATTACCACACGGTCGGGTTTCATAAAATCATCTACCGCTACACCCTCTCTTAAAAATTCGGGATTAGAGACTACATCAAAATCAGTTTTTGCGTTTTTGATAATGGCGGCATGTACTTTATCGGCAGTACCAACGGGTACTGTACTTTTATCAATAATGATAACATAATCTGAAATGATTTTGCCCAAATCATCTGCCACACCAAGAATATATTTTAAATCGGCACTGCCATCTTCGCCGGGCGGTGTTGGCAAGGCCAGAAAAATAATATGTGCTCCGGCAATGCCCTCTCTTAAATCTGTTGTAAAATGCAGTCGGTCTTCTTTTTGATTGCGTAGAAAAAGTTTTTCCAGACCGGGCTCATAAATAGTAAGCTGGCCCGACTTAAGTTTATTGATTTTTGATTCATCAATATCAACACAGGTAACGGTGTTACCGGTTTCTGCAAAGCAAGTGCCTGTTACAAGTCCAACATAACCAGTTCCAACTACTGCAATTTTCATCTTTTATTTGTTTATAAATTCTAAAACTTTATTTACAATAAAACTTTGTTGCTCTTTATCCAGCTCAGTATGTATGGGTAACGAAATTACCCTTTCTGTCAGCCAATCGGTTATCGGTAAATTAAATTCGCTTCCACCAAAAGCATCAAACATTTTTTGCCGATGTGCCGGTACCGGGTAATAAATCATATTTGGTACCCCATTATCCGTCAGGAATTGATTTAATGTATCCCGGTCAATATCATTTAATACCAATGTATATTGATGAAATACATGTTTATTATTGCCATCTCTAAACGGAATAGTTATAAATTTATTTTCTGCAAAAGCCTGGTCATAAAAATCGGCAGCATTACGGCGGGCTGCAATGTATTCATCTAAATGCTTTAGTTTGATATCTAAGATAGCAGCCTGCATGGCGTCCAGCCTGCTGTTACAACCCACCACATCATGGTAATAACGTTTGCTTTGTCCGTGCGATGCGATCATCCTTAATTTTGCTGCCAGTTCATCATCATCGGTAAACATGGCACCACCATCGCCAAATGCACCCAGGTTTTTTGACGGATAAAATGAAGTGCATCCAATTTGCCCGATGGAGCCTGTCTTTTTTACCCTGCCATCACTGAAAGTATAATCACATCCAATGGCCTGGGCATTATCTTCTATTACCGGTAAATTATGCTTTGCTGCAATTGCCATAATTTTTTCCATATCGGCCGCATGGCCATATAAATGTACCGGTACAATTGCTTTTGTTTTTGGGGTAATGGCTTTTTCAATCGCTTCCGGATCTATACAAAAGGTTTTGGGATTGACTTCTACAAAAACCGGTTTAATGTTTAGCAAAGCAGCTACTTCTACAGTAGCAATGTAAGTAAAGGAAGGGGTAATCACTTCATCGCCCGGCTGCAAACCCAGCGCCATCATAGCAATTTGTAAAGCATCGGTACCGTTGGCGCAGGTAATGCAATGTTTGCTGCCATGGTATTTAGCAAGGTTATCGGCAAATTCATTTACCACTTTACCGCCTATGAACATAGAGCTTTCCATTACCGCTAAAACAGCAGCATCCACTTCGGGCTTAATCTTTAAATATTGCGTTTTGGTATCAACCATTTGTAGGGGCCTCATATATGTAATTTTGTGCGCCGCAAAGATAAGGATTGCAGCAGGAATGAAGAATTTGCAATATAGCAACTTCAATTAAAAAAATTGCCATTAGATTTGTTGCAATTTCAATGGCAAGTAAATTTTTATATAACCTTTTTCTGCTACTGTATTCAGTTGGTATACGTGTTGCCGCTATTGCAAATCCTAAAGCAAGAAAATGGATTAATGGCCGCAAGGATATCTTCGCTACAATCAACTCCCAACTCCTGACTTCCAACTCCCAACTGGTCTGGATGCATTGCGCCAGCCTGGGCGAATTTGAACAGGGCAGGCCTTTGTTGGAGGAATTAAAAATTAAAAATGAAAAATTAAAAATTGTACTCACTTTTTTTTCGCCGAGTGGATATGAGGTTATGAAAGATTACAAAGGCGCCGACCATGTTTTTTACCTGCCGATGGATTCGCCGGTAAATGCAAAAAAGTTTTTGGATGCAGTAAACCCGGCTTTGGTGCTTTGGGTAAAATACGAATACTGGTTTTATTATCTTTCGGAATTAAAACAACGGAATATTCCCACATTGCTTGTATCAGGTATCTTCCGGCAAAACCAGCCTTTCTTTAAATGGTATGGCGAAATATGGAGAAAAATGCTGCAGACCTTTACGCATTTTTTTGTGCAGAATGAAGAATCAAAAAAATTACTTGCCAATCTACAATTTAAAGATAATGTATCGCTGAATGGAGATACCCGGTATGACAGGGTATTGGAAATTGCCCGGCATTTTACACCCGTTCCTTTTGTTGATATATTTTGCGGTGATAGCCCTGTAATTGTAGCCGGCAGTACCTGGGAAGAAGATGAAATAGAATTATTGCATTTTATAAACGTACATCAGCATATAAAATTTATTATTGCCCCGCATGAAATTGATAAGGCAAATTTAAAAGATGTAAAAGATGAATTTCCGAATTCAATATTTTATTCTGAACTGGGCAACGGACAACGGACATCGGACAACGGACAACCTAATGTTTTAATCATCGATAACATCGGCATGCTTTCACGCTTATATAGCTATGCAACTGTAGCTTTTGTTGGTGGCGGCTTTGGTGCCGATGGGGTGCATAATGTACTGGAAGCTGCTGTGTACGGCAAGCCGGTTGTTTTTGGGCCGGTTTATGAAAAATTTGATGAAGCCATTGGATTGGTAAATGCCGGAGGGGCTGTTTGTATTGATGGCGGACCGGTTAAACTTGAGACTATTTTGAATGGGTTATTGAATGATAAAGCAGAGAGAAAAAGGAGGGGAGAGACTGCAAAGCAATTTGTTTTTGAAAATGCCGGAGCATCAAAAAAAATAAGTGAGTTTATTCAGGAAAAGCGCCTTTTAACCAATTGATAAAACTGGTTAACCATTTCATTGCCGGCATCCCAGCCGTTTTTAACTTTCAGTTCCCGTTGTATCCAGTATTCGGCCTCTGCAAAAATGGAAAAACTGTTGATGGTTT
>JANMWP010000020.1:0-2004 GCA_031394065.1 Chitinophagaceae bacterium | reverse complement strand
CAAAAGATTAGAATTGAGATTGATAACAGACATAAGTACTATAAAAGATGAGGCCATTAATTTAACAGCTACTAATACCGGCCTTACGAATCTGCAATTAGGCGCTAAATGGAATTTTTTAAAAGAAAAGAAAATCAGGCCAAACATTTCTATCATAGCGCATTACAATTTTCTCAGGTTTAAAATTATTACAAACAGATATGATTCGGTTGATGGAGCAAATTTTAGGTTTGCCATGGAACACACATTATCTAAATCATTTTCAATTGGATACAATATTGGAATGGAATGGAAAAGCTTTCCGTCAAAACCCGCATACATATATACTCTTGCACCTAAATTAACCATTAATGAAAAATGGCTAATATATATAGAAGTATTTGGTTTTGCATGGAGAAAAAGAATTCCTGAAAATAGTATTGATTTTGGTGCCTCATATTATATCAGCAATAATTTTAAAATTGATGCTTCTGCTGGTTTTGGTTTAAATAAAAATGCTCCTGATAATTTTTATTCAATTGGAGCATCTTTCAGATTTAAAGCTGGTAAATAATTTTTTGTCTTCAACAAGTAAGTATCAGCAACAAATTTATTTATTAACCCATTTAAAAGTATTGATAAGATGATCAATATCTTTTTGCAAAAAATCCTGAACAGGTTTTAATGAATCGGCATTGGGTGTTACATCAAAATACAAAGCGCCCCGGAAGAAATTCTTCGTTGTATCGCTCATAAAAAATTGTTTGGCAGTAGCCGCATTGCCTCCAACCCGAAAAAAAACACCGGTGATACCGTTTTGCGTATGAAACAGGCTGTCGTTTATGGATGAAGCAACAGATTCATTTTTACTGGTAAGTTTAAAAGCATCGTTAACCATATAATCAAATACATTGGTGCCCAACGAATCTTTATAAGAGCCATCGGCCTGTTTTACTTTGTAGGTAGATTTACCACCAACTGCTTTGTAGCTTAAAAATATACGGGCACCCATTTTTGGAAAATCTATATTGATCCAATAAGGATTTTGAACATCCTGGTCAAAGTAAGTACTGTCTTTTACAACCTGGGCATAAACAGGGTATTCAAAACTGTAAGGGAATCCGGCTTGCTGAAAACTGATATATTTTCTTTCGGGAAAATCAATTTTAAAGTAGCCTGTTTTTTTAGAGGTGTAGGTTGAATTGCAGGCTGAGAGCAAAAGGGAAAAGGCAAAAGTGAAAAATAAAAAGTAAAAAAAAGATGTGCTTTGTTTTTTCATGACGATTTTTACGGGTATTAAACAGTATCAGGCTTTTTAATGGTAACTTTTATTTTATCAAGCCTGTTCTTATTTATTTCCAACGGAACAAAAATAAATCCGCTGCTGATTACCTCTTCATTTACCTGTGGAAATTCGCCGGCAATTTCCAAAACCAATCCGGCTAAAGAATCACTTTCGCCCCTAACTGCATCAAAAGTATCGGTTGATAATCCAATGGCTTTACACACATCATTGATCATTGTCTTGCCCTCAAAAATATAATTATAGTCATCTATTTTTTTATTGTTGCTTTCCTCATCATCAAACTCATCCTTTATTTCACCAATTATTTCTTCCATCACATCTTCCAGCGTAACAATGCCCGATGTGCCGCCAAACTCATCTACAACAACAGCAAAATGCATGTGGCGGTTCCGGAATTCCTGTAACAGGTCTTCTATCAGTTTTTGTTCGTGTACAAAAAACGGTTGCCGCAATAAAATATGCCAGTCAAACCCGGTTGGCTCATTCAGGTGTGGCAGCATATCTTTGGTGTGCAGCATACCAACCACTTCATCCAGGTTATTTTTATAAACCGGCAGCCGGGAATAATGTAATTCTTCTACTTTCTTTATCGTATCTGCAAAGCTGAAATTAATATCAATGCCGCTAACATCAAGCCGGCTGCGCATTACCTGCTTTACAGTTGTATCTCCAAATTTTCTGATTCCCTTTAAAATAGATTTTTCTTCCGAAGTTGCTTC
>JANMWP010000006.1:0-2044 GCA_031394065.1 Chitinophagaceae bacterium | reverse complement strand
ACCCACCCCATATACCAAAAGACCCCACCTTGCAGATGGGGTCAATTAACCTTTTAGGTTAATGGTATTTAGCTTTGGGGTGGGGGTGGCGCCGATGGCCCCTGGCCGGCAAAACGTTGTTTAAGCATATCATAAATAGCATCGGCACCTGGTATGCCAGCCAATGCCGCTGCTTCAAACATACGGTAAGCGGCAAGACTGCTTACATAAGCCTCGCTGCCGCATAGCATACGGGTGTCCTGTATCTTTTCTACTAATTGCAATGCCAGCATTTCCAGTTCATCTAACTGCTCGTACAGGGTTAGGTCGTTTTTAATATCGCCAACATTTAAATACGATGGCAGCATGGGTGCATTGTTTACAAGGGCATTAATGCTGTCGCCAACAAATACTTTGTTGTTTTCACTTATTTTGGGCAGTGTTACCCTTTCATCGGTAGTAAGGCCAATTAAAAACGGCATGTTACCATAAATGTCTTTAATCGAATTTTTTACTGCAGTAATTTCTGCATCTTTCATCACGGTGTTTAACCGGTTAATTGTAATGTTCATGGTGTAAGTTTTTTTTGGTTTAAAATTTAATTCTGTTCTGCCTTCAGCGTAAACAGTTAATAGTTTACAAATGAATTACAGCCGTAAAAATTGTACTAATTTTTTACAAAATCTACCGGAAAAAAACCTTTTTTTAAAAGGTGTTTTCACGGTGTTATAGCCATTGATGTTGCCGCAAGCGGTATCACATTTTTCAGCAGATGTATTAATTGTAAAGGCTGAAATAAAAGTTGACAGCTCTGAAACAAACAATCCATTTCAACTACATGGTAAATCTTTAACTTTGCGCCCATGATTGCAATAGATAATATTCTGGTAAGTGATGCGGTTGTTAAAGAGCAGTTTGTATGCGACCTCAGTAAATGTAAAGGGGCCTGCTGTGTAGATGGCGATGCCGGTGCTCCGCTGGAAAATGAGGAATTGGATAAGATAAATGAAGTGTATGAAGCTGTATTGCCATATCTGAATGAAACCAGCAAAAAAGAACTGGAACGCCAGGGCAGGTATGTGTACGATAGGGAGTACGGCTGGGTAACGCCCACCATCGATAGTAAAGTTTGCGTGTATGGCATACAGGGTAAGGATGGTATTGTTAAGTGCGGTATTGAGCAGGCTTATATTGATGGTAAGGTAAAATGGAAAAAACCAATAAGTTGCCACCTGTTTCCGGTTATTGTAAAAAACAGCAAACGAAGCAATGATGTATATGTGAATTATGAACCACGTGAAGACCATTGTAAAGCTGCCTGCACATTTGGAAAAAAATTAAAAGTGCCGGTCTATGTATTTTTAAAAGAATCCTTAACCCGCAAGTTTGGAAAAAAATTCTATGATGCACTGGCAGCAACCGCTGAACATCTTAATAAAAAATAATTTTAAATACTGATGAAGATAACTACTATCCACATTTTGCCTTTTTACTTTTGCCTTTTTATTTTTACTTCCTGCTCTGTAAACAAAGCAAATAACGACGAAAGTTTAAAAAAATATTTCGACGAAAATAAAGTAGATGGATGCTTTACCATGCTTAATAATGCAGACGGTAAAGTAACGGTTTACAATATGAAGTATGATACCATGCGTTTTACGCCGGCATCAACCTTTAAAATTTTTAACTCACTTGTTGGTCTGCAAACGGGCGTTATTACCGATGAAAAAATGGTCATCAAATGGGATGGCATAAAAAGATGGAACAACGACTGGAATAAGGATATGGATATGACTGAAGCTTTCAAAGTAAGCAACGTAGCATATTACCAGGAAGTTGCAAGGCGGATTGGAAAAGATACCATGCAGCAATGGATTGACAGCATTGGTTATGGCAATAAAAAAATAACCGGCCCCGTTGATTCTTTCTGGCTGAACAATACCTTAAAAATTTCGCCCGATGAACAATTGGGGTTTGTTAAAAAATTATATTTTGATCAGCTGCCATTTCGCAAAAGCGTGCAACAGATGGTTAGAGATGTAATGATGCAGGAAAACAACACGGC